>OMUE01000043.1 GCA_900314165.1 uncultured Acidaminococcus sp. | reverse complement strand
TTGTTTAGTGCGGAGCACTCTGACGTCTGACTTCTGACGTCTGACGTCTATTCCTCAGAACAACCCGCCCAGGTTGAACACGTGCAGGGCGGCCATGAGGACGTTGATGAGCACGTTGCCCACACTCAGCAGGAACAGGGTCTTGAACATGTTGTTCATTTCTTCCGTGGTGGTGGTCGTAGCGGCAGAGTAGGAGGACATGATGATGGCACCGCCGGTGGACAGAGGGCTGATGGCTGCGGCGAAGCTGGTAGCGGTGATGGCGGAAATCAGTTCTACGTAGCCAACCTGGCCACCAAAGGTTCTCGTAATTTCATCTGCAATGGGATACAGGGCGGGCATAACCACACCGGTGGTGGAAGATACCCAGGACAGGATACCGGAGGTAGCGGCGATGATGGGCACAGCCGTGTTGACGTTCATGAGAGAGCCCAGGAAGTCGGATACCAGTTTGATGCCACCCAGGACTTTGATGACGTTGACCAGGACGCCTACGCCGCAGATCATCATCAGGGTACCCCAGGGAATGTTTTTGATGGCAGCTTTTTCATCGGCACAGTTCAGGAGAATCAGGACACCGGCAGCGGCGAAGGCGAACAGGCCCGTATCCAGATGGAAGCCAATGCAGCACACTACAACGATGACCATGAGCAGCATGGTGATCTTCTGTTCCCGGTTGAAGGCGGGAATCTCATTCCATTTCAGAGGGTTATCAGCCTTGACTTTGTAGCCTTTATACAGCAGATACACAACAACCGTGTAAACGAAGCCGGACAGCAGGGTGGAGGTGAACAGGTGGGCACCAAAACCGCTGTAGCCCATGGGTTCGGACAGATTCTTGGCCAGGATACCGGTCAGGGACAGGGTGGAAGCGCAGCCGGCGTTAGCGCCCAGCTTGGCATACAGGGCCGTCGCCATGGGGTTGATCTTCAGCTCGAAGGCCAGGTACACGGCGAAGGTGGTCATGAGGATACCGGCGGCGATGTGGCCGGGTCCGATGGCGGAGATGAAGGCACTCAGGACGAACATGAGGATGGGAATCAGGAAGGTACGCTTGCCTACGAGGGCTACGACTTTCTTGGAGAACAGGGTCAGGGTGCCATTCAGGGAGGCCATGCCGAAGAAGAACGTGACGCCGACTAAGGTAACGAACATGGAGCTGGAGAAACCGGATACAATCTGTTTGGCACTCATGCCGCCGACGGAGCCCAGAATGAAGGCGGCGCCTACGGAAAAGAAGCCGATATTGACTTTTTTAATGAAGCCGATAGCTACTACGACGACTAAGACCAGCAAAGAAATGATTGCCATGATGGGGGAACTCCTCTCTTAAAAACGGACTTTGGCAGTGCCTTCCATAATCAGGTTGGCGGTGCGGTAACCGAAGGTTTCTTTTACAGTGGGGACGGAATCAGCAGCCTGGAACGTTACGCCGCAGGGCAGGATGCCGCTGGCGTGGCCGATGCGGATGTTGGACGGATCAAAGTTTTTGCGGATGACCTGGTTTACGATGGTACCGGGGATGATGGCGGCTGCAGCAGTGCACATAGCCCCCGTCATAGCGTAACTGGGATGGGCTTTCTGCATGGACATCATGCGGCTCAGCAGGTCAATCTGGTCCTTGGAGATGACTGTACCATCATTGGCCGTGTAATCCTCAGCTTCGGCTACGAAGGTCATCTTGGGAATGCCGGGTTTTTCCCAGGCGGATTTCCTGTAGTCTGCCAGGATGCCCAGCTTCACAGCTGCCAGGCCCCGGACTGTTTCCAGCAGTTCCAGTGTCTTGGGATTGCTGTTGATTTCATTCGGCAGTTCTCTGCCGGTGAGGCCCAGGTCTTTGGCTCTTACGAACACCAGAGGGTTAGCGGCATCTACGAGGGAGACTTCGACTTTGCCCAGCCCGGGCACATCCAGCACGTCTACAGCGTTGCCCGTAGGCAGCAGGCCCATGCCCAGGGTACCTGCAGGATCTACAAAGGACAGTTTCACAGGGGAGGAGGTACCGGGCACGCCGGCGATGGAGAAGTCTCCATCGAACTGGACCTGGCCATCTTTTGTTACTACGTCTTCTACAATGATCTTCTTCGTGTTCGTATTGAAGACCCGGACCTTGGTGATGCCTTCCTGCATGGGCAGCAGGCCTTTTTCCAGGGCGAAGGGACCAACGCCGGAAGAGATGTTGCCGCAGTTGCCTTTGTAGCTGACTACGGGCTTGTCTACGGACACCTGGGCGAAGGTGTAATCCACGTCGGCGTCCGGTCTGTCAGAGGCTTTGACGATGGCCACCTTGGAGGTGACGGATTGGCTGCCGCCCAGGCCGTCGATCTGGTTTTTGTCCGGGCTGCCCATGAGACGCAGCAGCAGGGGTTCCCAGGCTGCTTTGTCCTGAGGCAGGTCCGTTTCCAGGAGATAGACACCTTTGCTGGTGCCGCCACGCATAATCGTTACGGGAAGTCTGTATTGTTGAGTCATGATTTTTACCTTCGCTTTCTTTGAACTAGAGGGGAGCTGCAGACTTCCCAAACTGTTTTCTAAGCGCTCTGTATTTTCTGACATAATAGTACCATCAGACAAACTGGAAGTAAAATTCATTATTTCCATGAAAAGTATGGTATAATGGCATAGTAAAAGCGAAGAGCGAAGAGTAAAGAGCGAAGAGGCGGCCGCTGGCCAGCCCCCTCGCCATTGCTGACGCAATGGCCCTCTCCCCCTACGGGGGCGACATGTTCCTACGGGGGCGACAGCCCGCTGGGCAGAGCCCTGTCATCCCCGAAGGGGAGGGGAACCAGCCGTAGGCTGGTGGTGGGGCCGTGCGGAGCACCTCCAGCCCACTATCAAACTAGCCCACTAGCACACTATACGGAGGCACAAATCATGGACTTCAAAGACATGGCTTATATCCTGGCCATCGGCAAATATGGCAATATTACGAAGGCAGCGGACTCGCTGTATCTATCCCAGCCTACGCTGTCCAAATTCTTAAAGGCTGTGGAAAAACAGCTGGGACAGCCCCTGTTCCGCAAACTGGGCAACAAATATGTACCTACCTATGCAGGAAAACGGTATATGGAACGGGCCCGGGAAATTCTCAGCGTCAAGAAAGAACTGGACCAGGAAATGGGAGATATCGTCAAAAAGAACGAAGGGGTGTTGAAGGTGGGGTTCCCAGCCATGCGTTGTACGTACATGCTGCCCTGTACGCTGCCCGTATTCCACAAGCGTTATCCCAACGTCCATATCGATGTCCATGAGGCCAGTTCTGAAAACCTGACGAAGATGGTGTTGGACGGGGACATCGATCTGGCTTTCTATAACTATGGGGAAGCCGAGGAAAACATCGACTACACCATCATTAGCCACGAGGAACTGGTCCTGGTCATGGGAAAGGAAAATCCTTATGGCAAGCTTGCAAAAACTGTGGAGGGCTGCCAGTATCCCCATATGGATCTAAAAAAACTGCAGGACGCCCAGTTCGTGGTTCAGGCTCCCGGCCAGCGTACCCGGCAGATTGTAAATCAGATGTTCCGGCAGGCTGGAATCAAGCCCCAGATCATCCTGCAGACTACGAATATCCAGGCTGAAGCAGAGCTGGCTGCCCGGAACTACGGCATCACATTCATTACGGAGACCCACCTGAAGCATATGCCCCAGCAGATCCAGAATGAGCTGCAGCTGTTTTCCGTAGGCAATCCGGCTACAGCTGTGGACTTCGTAGCCGCCTATCGTAAGAACAGCTATATTCCGTTTCATGCCCAGGAGTATATTAAGATTGTGAAGGATTTTACGTGACCTTGCTAATTCTTGTATACAGTGTTATAATGGCATGAGAAAACTGAGGCAGACCTTAGAGAGTGGGTATTTATACCCGCTCTTTCGTTTACTAGGAAAGAAGCAGGTGCCTGGAATGGACAAAAAAAAGATTACCCAACGAGTTACGGAACTGGTTACTCCTATAGTGGAGTCTCAAGGCCTGGAACTGGTGGATGTGGAGTATGTACGGGAACGGGACTGGTTCCTGCGCATCTTCATCGACAAAGCAGGGGGCATAGACATTGACGATTGTTCGGAAGTCAGTAATGCCCTGGCCAAATTACTGGACGAAGAAGATTTCATCAAGGAAAAGTACTATCTGGAGGTTTCCTCACCCGGTATAGACCGGCCATTGAAGAAGGATAAGGATTTCACGGACCACTACGGCACGAAAGTGGACCTGATGTTCTTTGCCCCCTATGAAGGGAAAAAGCAGCTGACGGCAACGTTACAGTCCCATACGGCGGATACCCTGGTGCTGCTGGATGCCAAAAATAAAGAGCTGACGATAGAGCGGAAACTACTCTCTTCCGTCCGGCCCCATATAGATTTTTAACAACGAAAGGTTGTAAGGAGGAAGAAAAAAGTGAATGCGGATTTCGTAAAGGCCATTGCCCTGCTGGGAAAAGAAAAGGGGATTTCCCCCGATATCCTGTACAGTGCAGTGGAAGAGGCTCTGATTACAGCGTATAAGAAGAACTTTGGTTCTGCCCAGAACGTACGGGTCTCTTTAAACAAAGAAACGGGTGAAATCCATGTGTATGCCCGTAAGAATATTGTAGAGGAAGTCACGGATCCTTTGACAGAAATCAGCGTGGAAGACGCCCAGAAAATGGATGGCCGCTACCAGGCAGGAGACGTACGGGAAGAAGAAGTGACGCCGAAGAACTTCGGCCGGATTGCAGCCCAGAATGCCAAGCAGGTCATCGTGCAGCGGATTCGGGAAGCAGAACGGGGCATGGTGTACGAACGGTATTCTGACCGGGAAAATGACATTGTTACCGGTACAGTTCAGAGAATCGAAGGCCATAATGTGTTTATTGACCTGGGCAAAGCAGAAGGCCTGCTGCTGCCCAACGAACAGATTCCTCATGAAACGTACGAATACCATGAACGGCTGAAATGCTATGTGGTCGAAGTAAAGAAAACCAGCAAAGGCCCTCAGATCATGCTGAGCCGGACCATCCCTGGCCTGCTGAAACGGCTGTTTGAGCTGGAAGTAGCAGAAATCCAGGATGGGACTGTGGTCATCGACAGCGTTGCCCGGGAACCGGGTATGCGCAGCAAGATCGCCGTTCACAGCAATAACCCCAACGTGGATCCTGTTGGTGCCTGCGTAGGTCCGAAAGGTATCCGGGTCCGCAATATCGTGGACGAACTGCGGGGCGAAAAGATCGACATTGTGAAGTACAGTGAAGATCCTGAAGAATATGTGGCAAATGCTCTGTCTCCTTCCAAGGTGGTAGAAGCCATTGCCGACAAAAACGAAAAAATCTGCCGGGTCATCGTCCCTGACTATCAGCTGTCCCTGGCCATTGGCAAGGAAGGCCAGAATGCCAGACTGGCAGCCAAGCTGACCGGTTGGAAAATCGATATCAAGAGTGAATCCCAGGCTGCAGAAGCCCGCCGTGCGCAGGCTGCAGCAGGGGAAAGCGGTGAAGAAGCATGAAGACGAAAAAGATCCCCCAGCGTACCTGTGTAGGCTGCGGGCAGGTCAAGAGTAAGAAGGAATTGATCCGGATTGTCCGTTCTCCGGAAGGAGAACTCAGCCTGGACTGGTCCGGCAAGAAACCGGGACGGGGTGCCTATGTGTGCCCTGACCCGGAATGCATTGCCAAGGCCATCCAGAATAAAGGGTTGGAAAAGGCCCTCCAGGTGAAGATCAGCCAGGAAACGAAGGATTCTCTGCTCAGGGAGCTCAGCCATGAAAACGGATGAGCAGCTGTGCTTTGCACTGGGGCTTGCTCAAAAAGCGGGCAAGCTGGCATCCGGCGATCAGGGCATTTGGGACATGCTGAAGAAACAGCGTGCCCGTTATGTGCTGATTGCCGCCGATGCTTCCTTAAGGACCAGGGAGAAACTGGAGACCTGGTGCCGCGGCCACCATATCCCCTATAGCTGCAGGCTGGATATGCAGACCATGGGCGCCTCCATCGGCAAGGCCCCGCGGGCAGCGGTAGTCATCCTGGACGACCATTTCCTAAAATTGTTTGAGTAGCAGCCATGGAGGTGTGCGGATGGCGAAATACAGAATTTATGAGATTGCAAAAGAGTTGAATACGGACAGCAAGAAAGTCCTGACTTTCCTGGCTGACCACAAGATTGATGTAAAGAACCACATGAGCTCCGTAGAAGAAAA
>OMUE01000037.1 GCA_900314165.1 uncultured Acidaminococcus sp. | reverse complement strand
GTTGCGACAGCAACGGGCAACCTTTGGCCAGTGACGAGTGACGAAAAAGGGGCTGTTGCAGTTAAATAACTGCAACAGCCCCTTTAAAGCTGCTCGGTAAAGGTTTCCTTGGTGGGCGCATCTCACGATGCGCCCCTACGGTTGCGGATTTAGGCGTTGGCGTTTAATGTGAATGTTATTTGTTGTTTGTCATATCAGGAGCACTCCATTTGTACCAAATACAACAATTTTGTATATAATGAATTTCCTATGCAAAAAGTGATTAAAACTGTGATATACTATACATTATTAATTCTTTACCCAAGTAGTGCATGTAGGCAAGTTTTAGAAGGAGAATTGACTTGACATTAGCAAATGGAGACGGGATCCGGTGGCCCAATGGCAAACGGATTGCTGTAATGGTGACGTTCGATTTTGACGCAGAACTATTGCGCCAGTCTGTGATTGGATCCAGGAATATTGGCTTTTCCGATACGTCCCGGGGCCAATATGGAGTGGATACGGGGCTGCCCCGGATCCTTGCCATGCTGCGCCGGCAGCAGTTGCGGACCACGTTTTTCGTGCCGGGAAAGATTGCAGAGCTGTATCCGGAAGCGGTGAAGGCCATCGTGGCAGATGGCCATGAACTGGCCTGCCACGGCTATGACCACGACAATACGGTGGGTCTGCCCAGAAAGCAGGAAACCGCAAACCTGGAAAAAAGCGAGCAGCTGTTACAGGGATTCACGGGCAAAAAGCCTGTAGGGTACCGGGGCCCCTTGGACGTACTGCAGGAATACAGTTCGGACCTGCTGGCACAGCGGGGCTACCTGTACGATTCCACCTTAAAGGACTGCGACTGGCCGTACCTGTTGCCATCCGGTCTTGTAGAATTGCCTGTGGACGTGACCCAGGATGATTTCTCGTATTTCTACTTTTCCTACGCGGACAACGCGGATATCAACTGCAGCTACCTGCCGGACGATGTGCGGGAAATGTGGCAGGATGCCTACGATGAATTAGCCGCGGAAGGGGACAAGGTGTTCGTGCTGAAGCTGCATCCCCAGCTCATGGGGCGCTACAGCCGCCTGCGCATGCTGGAGCAGTTTATCCTGTACATGCGCCAGAGTGGTGCCTGGCTGGCGACCTGTGCCGACGTGGCTCAATACGTGAAGCAGTGGTACACTGCCCCGCAGGGAGGTGAGGCCAGATGATCATAGACATCAACAAAAACTGGCCGGACCACAAACCCATGGCCCTGTGCCTGTCCTTCGATATCGATGCGGAAACCCTGTGGCTTACCCGCAATCCCATCAATTATCACCATCCCGTAAACCTGTCCCGGGGCCGTTACTCTGTGAAGCAGGGCATTCCCCGGATTCTCAGGATGCTGCGGGAAGAGGGGGTCACGGCTACGTTCTTTACGCCGGCCTACACGGCGGAGCTGCATCCGGACGTCATCAAGGCTATCTCTGAGGAAGGCCACGAGATTTCCTACCATGGTTATCTTCACGAAGCCTATGACGATTACGACAAGGAAAAGGCCCTTATGGAAAAGGCGGAAACCATCCTGAAGGGGATTACGGGCAAACGCCCCATGGGGAATCGTTCCCCGGATGGCTTGTTGTTCGACTTCCACCTGAAATTGTGGCAGGAGAGGGGCTACATCTACTCCTCCAACTGGCGGAATGTGGACCAGCCGGCCATCCATACCTTGGATGGCAAGCCCATTCCTATAGTGGAGCTGCCCAAAGACTGCATTACGGACGATACGTCCTACGACATGTACACCATCCAGCATACAGAGCACTATTACCTGCGCAGCGGCCGGGAAATGGTGCAGATCTGGAAAGAGGAGCTGGACGGCCAGCTGGAAGACAACGGCTTCATGAACTTCGTCATGCATCCCCAGTTCATTGGCCATCCCGGTTATATACGAGCCCTGCGGAGCTTTATCCGCTATGCGAAAGACCACGATGTGTGGATCGCTACCGACGAACAGGTGGCCCGCCACATCCTGGCTCAAAACGGTTTTCCTGAATTTAAATCTATATAGAGGGGGAAAAGGAAATGTTAAAAGATGTACTGAAAAAATTGACGGTAGTGACCATGTTAGGGGCTATGCTGGTAGCAGCCGGCTGCGGCGGTGGAGACACCCAGAAGAAAGCCGAAGCTCCCAAGAAAGCAGAAGGCGGCACCATGAAGATCGCCATCAATGCTACGTTCCCGCCTTTTGAATCCGTGAAGGCCGGCACGAAGGACTACACCGGTATCGACATCGAAATCGCCCAATACATTGCCAAGAAGATGAACAAGAAAGTGGAATTCAACGACATGAAGTTCGCTTCCCTGGTGCCTACGCTGCAAAGCGGCCGGGCCGACATGATCGTATCCGGGATTTCTCCTACGAAGGAACGGCAGGAAGTGGTGTCCTTCTCCAAGCCCTACTACTTCCCTATGAAGGCCCTGATTTTCAAGAAAGGTGCCGGCTATAAGACTCTGGCTGACCTGAAAGGCAAGAAGGCCGGTGCTTCCATGGGTACCACCTATGTAAAAGACCTGAAGAATGCCGGCGGCATTACCGTAACGGAACTGGATACCACGCCTCTGGTCGTACAGGACATCAAGAATGGCCGTCTGGACGCAGGCCTGTTTGACTCTGCCCAGGCTTCTGTGTTCGTGAAAGAAAACCCTGAACTGGACTTGGCCATCCTGAATCTGCCCGTTGTCATGGACGATACCTTTGCCATTGCCTTGCCGAAGAACTCCAAAGACGTGGAAACCGTCAACAAGCTGCTGAAGGAAATGAAGAGCAACGGCGAAATGCATAAGATCCTGGTGAAATATCTGGGTGAAGCGGCTGCGAAACAGTATGAAGCAGCCGAAAGCAAGCTGGACATTGCCAAACAATGAGGCAGGCCCTGACAGAGAGGGTTGATACGTATGTTTAAATTTTCCGTTCTGACGCCCTATATGCCCCTGTTGGCGTCCGCTGTGTGGATTACGTTGAAATTCACGTTCTTCTCTACATTCCTGGGCTTCATCGGCGGCTTTATCCTGGCGCTCATTACGATTTCCAAGAATAAGGTGCTGACGCCGCTGGCCCGGTTCTACATTTCCGTGTTCCGGGGCACGCCGCTGTTGGTACAGCTTATGCTGATTTATTTCGCCACGCCTCAGCTGACGGGCTACACCATCTCTGCCCTGCAAGCAGGGGTGCTGTCCTTTGGCCTGAACTCGGCGGCCTATATTTCCGAAGCGCTCCGGGGCGGCATCCTGTCCGTGGACCGGGGCCAGTGGGAAGCGGCTATGAGCCTGGGGGTGCCCAAATACCGGCTGATCCTGGACATCATCCTGCCCCAGGCTATCAAGAATTCCCTGCCGGCTCTGGTTAACGAAAGCATCGCTCTGCTGAAGGACTCCAGCCTGGTGTCCGTCATCGGGGTGGCCGATACCCTGCGCTGGGCTGACCTGATCCAGGCCAAAACGTTCCGGGCTTTTGAAGCCTTCATCGTGGCTGCTGCCGTGTACTATGTGCTGGTTATGCTCCTCACCTTCATTGGTGACCGGTTGGAAAAGAAGGTGAGAGTCAGTGATTAAGGTAGAACATGTGGCCAAACGCTTTGGCGATTTGGAAGTGCTGAAGGATATCAACCTGAATATTGAGAAGGGCCAGGTGGTCACCATCATCGGACCCTCCGGTTCCGGCAAGTCCACCCTGCTGCGCTGCCTGAACCTGTTGGAACGGCCGGACAAAGGAGTCATTGCCTATGAAGGCAAGAATATCCTGGAGCCTGGCGTGAAGATTGAAGACATCCGGAAACGGGCCTGCATGGTGTTCCAGCATTTCAACCTGTTTAAGAATATGACCGTGCTGCGGAATGTGACCTATGCTCCCATGGTGGTAAACCATGTGCCTAAGGACAAAGCTGTGGAAGAAGGCCTGGCTTTCCTGGATAAAGTAGGGCTGAAGGCAAAAGCTGATGAATATCCCAGCCGGTTGTCCGGGGGCCAGAAGCAGCGGGTAGCTATTGCCCGGGCCATGGCCATGCACCCGGACGTGCTGCTGCTGGACGAACCTACGTCCGCCCTGGATCCGGAAATGGTGAAGGAAGTGCTGGACGTCATTCGGGACCTGACGAGAAGTGGGATCACCATGGTGCTGGTAACCCACGAAATGGGCTTTGCCAAAGATGTTTCTGATGTGATCCACTTTATGGACGAAGGGTATCTGATTGAAAGCGCTCCGCCTCAGGAATTCTTTGCCAACCCCAAGACAGAGCGGGCCCGCAGATTTTTGGCCCATATCCTGACCTGAGGTGCCTATGAAGATCCGTATCATCAATCCGGATTACGGCGTAGGCGAGGAGAATATGCGGCAGCGCTGTGCCATGCTGCAGCCCTATGTAGGACCTGACGTGGAATTATCCATGGTGTGCCTGACAAAGACCCACGTGGAAATCGATTCTGCCGCTGACGTCGTGCTGGCAGGACCGGAAATCCTGGAGCTGGCGATTGCGGCTGAAAAAGAAGGCTGTGATGCCGTGGTGCTGTACTGCTTTTCCGACCCGGCGGCAGAGGCCTGCAAAGAGCGGCTGCACATTCCTGTAATCGGTGGCGCCCAGGCTTCGCTGCTGACGGTGCCCCTTGTAGGGAAGAAGGCTGGCATCCTGCTGGCTGACCGTGCTAGAATAGAAGAAAAAGAGTTGTTTGTGCGTACCCTGGGCCTTGCTCCTGAGCGGATTGGGACTGTGGCAGCCATTGACTTCCACGGCCGTTCCATCTGGGACAACAGGGAACAGGCGTATCAGGAACTGAAAACGGCAGGAGAACAACTGCTGCAGAAACAGCCTCTCTCCTGTTTAGTTTTAGGCTGCCTGAGCTTTCTGGGGATGGCTAAACCCTTATCCAAAGAGCTGGGTGTGCCTGTCATCGATCCGGCCATCTGTGCCGTGTGTACTGCGGAAAGCCTTGTGAGACAAGAGCTGATCTAGTGATTAGGAGGTTCGTAACCATGGAAGAAAAACAGGAATTCAGACTGGAACACGATTCTATCGGCACGAAAGAGGTGCCTATTGATGCGTATTACGGCGTGCAGACCCTGCGGGCTCATGAAAATTTCTATATTACCGGTTTGAAGATCCATCCTGAACTCATCAAGAGCGTGGCTATGATTAAGAAAGCCGCTGCCATTACGAACTTCGAAGTAGGGGAGCTGGACAAGAAGCGCACGGACGCTATCGTCCAAGCCTGCGACGAAATCATCAGCGGAAAGCTCCACGACCAATTCATCGTAGACCCCATTCAGGGCGGCGCTGGCACGTCCATGAACATGAATGCCAACGAGGTGATTGCCAACCGGGCTATTGAAATCCTGGGGGGCAAGAAGGGCGATTATTCCATCGTAAACCCTAACGACCATGTAAACTTTGGCCAGTCCACCAATGATGTGTATCCTTCCTGCGGCAAGATGACCACCATCCGCCTGCTGGGCAGAGCCCAGAAGGAACTGGAACGGCTGGCTGATGCCCTGGACGCCAAGGCCAAGGAATTCGACCACGTCATCAAGATGGGCCGGACCCAGCTGCAGGACGCTGTGCCCATCCGTCTGGGCCAGGAATTCCATGCCTATGAGATGGGCATTCGCCGGGATATCGACCGCTTTGAACGGGCCAAAGAAGAAATCCGCAGCCTGAACCTGGGCGGTACGGCCATCGGTACCGGGCTGAACGCCGATGTGCAATACACCCGGAGAGTGGTGAAGAATACGTCCAGATTGTCCGGGGAAGATCTGGTCCAGTCTTATGACCTGATTGATGCCACCCAGAACCTGGACAGCTATGCCTCCGTATCCGGTATCGTAAAGACCTGTGCCGTGAACATGTCCAAGATGTGCAACGACTTGCGGCTCATGTCCTCCGGCCCCCGTACGGGTCTGGGCGAAATCAACCTGCCGGCTAAGCAGAATGGGTCTTCCATCATGCCGGGCAAGGTGAACCCGGTTATTCCGGAAGTATGCACCCAGGTAGCCTTCCTGATCATCGGCAACGACCTGACTGTGACCATGGCTGCTGAAGCCGGCCAGCTGGAACTGAACGCTTTTGAACCGGTTATTTTCTATACCCTCTTCCAGTCCATTGAAACCCTGACTTCTGCCGTAAGCACCCTGATTGATAACTGCATCGTGGGCATTACGGCTAACGAAGAACATTGCCGGCAGATGGTGGAGAACAGCATCGGCATCATCACCGTTATCAACCCCTATGTGGGCTATGAAAAAGCCGCGGCCATTGCTAAGGAAGCCCAGCGGACGGGCAAATCGGTCAAAGAGCTGCTGCTGGAAAAGGGCATCTTTACAGAAGAAGAACTGAAGAAGATCCTGGATCCCTACAACATGACGGAACCCGGCATTGTGGGAAAAGGATTGAAATAGTGGCTTGTTAAAAGCGAAGAGCGAAGAGAAAAGAGCGAAGAGGCAGGCGCTGCCTGACCTTATTCAAAAACACTGCGTATCTCTATTTGGGACACGCAGTGTTTTAGTTTTTGATTAAAAATATGGCCAGCGGCCACTGACGGCTGACGTCTAATGTCTGACGTCTTATTCCAACATTGTATTCTTTGTGCAATCTTGTTATAATTAGTGTGGTATTTTTGGAATACCTAAATAGACTGATAACTTGTATTAATGGAAGGAGAGTGACCTCTATGGACGGAGACGGTGTTCGATCAGGAAACTGGCAGAAGCTCTTGTGCGACTGTTGGCACCTGAGGTTCCAAGGGGTTACTATGCCCTTTTAGAACTGACTGAGTATGGTGCCGGCAGCGTGCTGCCGGCTTTTCCTTTTTCTACTGGTGACAACATCAGTCTCCTTCGACTCGCAAGAGATGCGGTCTACACTGCATCGAAGAAATTCGTAAGAAGGAGAGAAGAAGATGACGAGAGAAGAAATCTTAGAAAAAATTGAAAAACTCCTGCAGAATCACGATATTGCAGGGATTCGGGAAGCCTGCTCCCACCTGGAGCCTATCGACCTGGCAGAAATGCTGGCGGAAGTGCCCCAGGAAACCCAGGTCATGCTGTTCCGCATCCTGCCGAAGGATACGGCAGCGGATACCTTTGCGGAAATGGATCCGGAAGAACAACAGCGCCTTTTGGGCAACTTTACGGATCAGGAAGTCAAAGATGTGTTGGCCGAGATGGGTACGGATGATGCCGTGGATATGCTGGAGGAAATGCCGGCTAACGTGGTCCGTCGTGTACTGGCCAACGCCAATCCGGAAGACCGGCGGGATATCAATGCCCTGCTGAAGTACCCGGAAGACAGCGCCGGTGCCGTCATGACTACGGAGTTCGTGAAACTGCGGGCGTCCATGACCGTGAACGAAGCCATTCGCTGGATCCAGGCCCACGGGGACGAAAGCGAAGACGTGTACACCTGCTACGTGACGGATGATTCCCAGAAGCTGCAGGGCATGATCACCGTGCGGGATATGCTGCTGTGCAAGAAAAATGTAGCCGTCAGCAAAATTATGGACAGGGATGTGATTCACGTTCATACGACGGACGACCGGGAAATTGCGGCAAAATATTTCGACCGGTACGACCTGACTACGCTGCCGGTACTGGATAACGATAACCGTCTTGTGGGCATCATCACCGTAGACGATGCTATCGATGTTATGACGGAAGAGACCACGGAAGACTTCCAGAAAATCGCTGGTACTACCCCTGAAGACCAGCCCTATCTAAAGACTTCAGTAGAACAGATGGCCAAGAACCGGATTGTCTGGCTGTTGGTGCTGATGATTTCCGATATGATTTCCGGGACGATCCTGGGCAGCTTTGAACAGGCCCTGACCACGCTGCCCATCCTGATTACGTTCATCCCTATGCTGACAGATACGGGCGGTAACGCCGGCTCCCAGTCCAGTACCCTGGTCATCCGGGGCATTGCTCTGCGGGAAATCAAGGTAGCCGATGCCCTGAAGGTCTGGTGGAAGGAACTACGGGTAGCCCTGCTGTGCGGCGTTGTGCTGTCAGCCTTTAACTACGTGCGCATCCGGATCATGTATCCTGGCCGGGAAATGGTAGCCCTGACCGTAGCGGCAGCCATGTTGTGCACGGTCATCATGGCCAAGACCATTGGCGGCGTGTTGCCCCTTTTGGCCACGAAACTGAAAATGGACCCGGCCCTCATGGCCAGCCCCCTCATCACGACCATCGTAGATGCGGGTTCCTTGCTGATCTATTTGAATGTAGCCAAAGCGTTGCTGGGAGTGTGAAAGCTGGAATTAAAGCGAAGAGCGAAGAGATAAGAGCGAAGAGGCCGCACTGCGGATTAGATAAACTGTACCCTGAACTCTGGACACTGTCCAAACCCAAAACCCCGGGTTTTGGACAATAGCAGAGTTGTAAACCCCGTTCGTTAGACACTCATATTTCGATGTAGATTTATTCCGAAACATATGCTATTTTTTCACTAACAGGTAAGGAGTAGATCATATGAATCGGAAATTATTTACACAGGAAGAAATAACCCTGCTTTGGCAGAACCCGTACACTCTGAGTGTTAACGAACGGGAAATCAACTTCACACCAGAGTTTAAAGAGGCTTTTCTCAAGCTGTATAAGGCTGGTTCGACAGCTTCAGAAGCGGTTGCTGCTTTAGGCTATGACCCGGATCTGCTAGGAAGAAACCGCATTCGGAATTTCTTCAAGACTTTCTCCGGGCAAAAAGAGGCGGCTAAAAAGCAATCCTCTAAGGCCTCTACCGTTGGTGAAAAAGGTCTGGATTCCCGGGTCAAGCAGCTGGAATTTCAGGTCCGCTACATGAAGGCTGAGCTTGAATTTCTAAAAAAAAATTTCTCATCGAACGAAGCT
>OMUE01000057.1 GCA_900314165.1 uncultured Acidaminococcus sp. | reverse complement strand
ACCAGCACGCTGGTCATCATGGCCAGGCTGCCGAAGGCCGTAGCCATCATGTCGCTCATCACGTCCCCGTCGTAGTTCTTGCAGGCCCAGATCATGCCGCCTTTGGAACGGACGATTCTGGCTACGATATCATCGATCAGGGTGTAGAAGTATTCTATGCCGGCTGCTTCGAATTTTTCCTTGTACTGGGTATCGTACATATCCTGGAAGATATCCTTGAACCGGTGGTCATAGATCTTGGACACGGTGTCCTTGGTAGCGAACCACAGGTCTTCTTTTTGTTCCAGTGCAAAGTCAAAGCAGTTCTTGGCAAAGTTCGTAATGGACGCGTCCGTGTTGTACACCCCTTGCACGATGCCGGCACCGTCAAAGTCCATAATGGTCTGGCGGGTTTCCTTGCCGTCCTTGTCCGTAATGACCAGTTCGGCCTTGCCGCCGGCCGGAGCCTTGGCTTCCGTGTTCTTGTAAATATCCCCATAAGCATGACGGGCAATGGTGATGGGTTTTTCCCAGGTGGGGATCAGCGGATGCAGGCCCTTGACCATGATGGGTTTTCTGAACACGGTGCCGTCCAGGATGGCCCGGATGGTGCCGTTAGGGCTCTTCCACATCTTCTTCAGGTTGTATTCCTTTACGCGGGCAGCGTTGGGGGTAATGGTAGCGCATTTTACGGCTACCCCGTATTTCTTCGTAGCCAGGGCAGAGTCAATGGTCACCTGGTCATCGGTCTGGTCCCGGTATTCCATGCCCAGATCATAGTATTCCGTCTTCAAATCTACATAGGGAAGGATCAGGATATCCTTGATCATCTTCCACAGGATACGGGTCATTTCGTCCCCATCCATTTCCACCAACGGCGTCGTCATTTGAATCTTTGCCATGCTCTTCCACTCCTTTTCCAACAGCTGTAAACCAACAGATCTCTTTTATGATTGTATGATAGCACAGCTCAGGAATAGAGTGAAATACGTTTTTTGGGGAATCAGATATAAAAGGAATTTATGGCTTGAGTAGAGACGTCAGAGACCTCTGGCCACTATCATCTATCATCTATTATCTCAGCCCCAGCACATCCAGCTTCTCCCACACGTCCGGGGTCTCCACGCCCTGGCGCCAATAGCAGGTACCGGCCAGGTCGTAGCGGTTGGCAAGGGCCATCTTGAGAGCCAGGCTGCGGGCATTTTCCTGCCACACTTTGTAGACCGTGTCCCCGTCCTTGAATTCGAAATAATTCTGGCCCAGGTCGCTGTTCCACACAGGGGTCAGCTTTTTGTCGGCAATGAGCTTTTCCGCCTGGGGCATGGTCAGGGTCGTAGCGCTGATTTTACCCCCTTCATCTTTCCACAGACGCATGTACAGGGGCATGCCCAGCACCAGCTTCTCCTTGGGCACTTCCTGCAGGGTCTTCTTCAGCCCCTGCTCCACCCAGGGCAGGGAGGCCACGGAGCCCGCTACAGGGCTGAGCCGGGAGTGTTCGTCGTAGGCCATGAGCATCACGTAGTCCAGGTGCTTTGCCAGGCCCTTCCGGTCGTAGCATTTGGACCAGAAACCGTTGTCAGAAGGAATGGTCACATCCATGGAGACCTTGAGGCCCAAAGGCTTCAGGGTAGAAGCAATCTCCCCTACAAACTCTGTCAGCTTGTCCCTGTCATCGGGATGCATATTCTCGAAATCCAGGTTGATCCCATCCAGGTGGTATTCCCGGCACAGGTACAGCAGGTCCGCACACACGTGCTCCCGGCCTTCCGGATTATTCAGCAGGTTCCGGGTCAGCTCGGGCTCAAAGCCCCCATTGGTAATCAAGGGCCACACCACGTACCCTTTTTCATGGGCTTTGTCCACGTACTCCTTGCTCACATCCTGCCGGATGATTTCCCCATAGGACGTGGCAATGGAAAACCAGCTGGGCGATACCACATTGATGGCCGGCAGCTTGGCTTTCCGGATGACCTGGGACTTTTTCTCCCCGGGAGCCTGCCAGTCCCACACCAGATGAACTTTTGTGGGCTGCTTTACGGCTCGTTGGGCGGCTGCGGTTTTTGCCGGTTTGACTGCAGTCTGTTCTTTGGGGGCTGCGGCCGCCCAGCCGGTCATGGTGACCAGCAGCGCGCACAGCAGTGAGGTGAGTTTGTGATTCATACGGTCTCCTTTGCTTGCAGTTTTGTGGTGTCGATGGGTTCCGGATCCACGATCCGGACGATGATCATGGTGATGATACAGGTCAGGTATTCAAAATAGATCACATGGGGCAGGAACCGGACGGCCGGCACCAGCTGCCACAGGATCAGGGCCAAAATGCCTACGAGAGTGGTCCAGAAGGCCGTATTCTTGCGGCACAGGCCCGGAGCAAACAGAGTGCACAGGAACACCAGGGTAAAGGCCGTGGTCAGGGACAGGCCGATCATCATGACCTTCACGATGCCCACTGCATTGAAGGCCATCCACAGGGTGGCTACGCCGATGAGCAGGATGATCCGTCGGTTCATGGATACATATTTGGCCTCAGAAACCTGGGGATTGATAAACCGTTTGTAGATATCCTGGGACACCAGGGTACCGGCCCCCAGCAGGATGGTGCAGGCCGTGGATACGTCGGCCGCCCACAGGGCTGCCAGGGTCAGGCCGGACGTAAAGGGATCCAGGCTCATGATGATCTGGGGCAACGCCATGGTGGGGTTCACATGGGGGAATTTGGCCAGAGCCGCAATACCCAGCAGGGCGGACAAAAAGCCGATGGGGAAAATCAGGAGACCGCCCAGCATAAAGCCTTTTTTCGCAGAAGGTGCGTCCTTAGCCCCGCAGGCAATCTGCACAGGGCCCTGAGCTGTCACGGTCTGGGTCGTCATAACCAGGATCCAGCCAAACAGCATGACGCCGGTAATGCCCTCAAAAGGACTGAACCAGGCAAAGTTGGCTGCAGGCAGCTGGGCAGCAATGGCAGTAGTGCCGCCGTCCCGCAGATAGATCCGGATCACGGACACCAGGATACCCAGATAGATGATGGACACACTGAGCAGGTTGCTGAGGCCGCTGGACCACAGCCCGCCAATGGACGTGACGCCGATGAACACGATGGCGCTGACGATCATGCCGCTGTGCATGGTGAACAGGTCCAGCATCAGAGAGGACAGGATGGAGCCCCCGGCCACGTACTGCAGTGACGTGATGCAGATCATGATCATGGACAGGCCGATGACGCTGATGATCCGGGCTTTCTTGTCGTAGACCCTTTCAAACAGTTCCGGCACCGTGGTGCAGTTCATGGAACGGTATTTCCCGGCAGCCACCAGGCCCATGAAAATGGCCCCAACGGACCAGGCTCCGTTATACCAGCCGGCGGCCAGCCCCATCTTCGTAGCGCTTTCGGCCACGCCTACGGTAGAAGCCGCCCCTA
Source organism: uncultured Acidaminococcus sp. (assembly GCA_900314165.1). The sequence continues at coordinate 13,038 of OMUE01000057.1, read as the reverse complement.
CGGCCATGCCCGTAATGCTGACGGCTACCAGGCCCGGGCCGAATTTCCGCCCGGCAAACAGATATTCTGTAGGGTTCTTGCTGGCCCTCTGCTTCACATAGAAGGACACGCCGAACAACAACAGGATGTACAGGATGACGATACACAATTGGATGGACATAAAATACCTACCTCGCTTCTTTGCTACTTTTCTACATATTCTTTTCTATTATAGTCCATTTTAATCAGATATTCCATATTGTTTGAATTTTCAAATAGTGCTACAATGTATACAAGGGTTTTTAATTCATATTATTTTGGGAGGAATGTATGATGAAATTGAAGAGAATCGCTATTCTGGCTGCTATGGGCTGCATGCTGACTACCAGTGCATTTGCTGTGGAATCTCCGTTCAAAGCTGACGAACAAGTATATCCGAAAAAACAGCTCATCACTCTGGACAAAAAAGATGTAGCTAAAGGCAAAGGCATCCTGTACGGGAAATTCTCCTTCACCCGTGACATGGCTACCAAGGAACAAGCTATGAAGGAAATCGGCTTCATGACCCTGAAGAAGGGCGCTGCCATCGGCTGCCATAAACATTTCTTCAATGAAGACGCTTACATCATCCTGTCCGGCGAAGGCATCTTCACGGATGGCGACGGCAAAGAAACCGTTGTTAAAGCCGGCGATATCACCATCGCCCGCCCCGGCCAATCTCATGGTCTGCGCAACGAAAAGAACAAACCGCTGGAATTCCTGGATGTCATTGCCCAGAACGACACCTACCTGGCCAACCATCCGGAAGCAGCACCGAAGAAATAACCTTAGACTTAAAAACGGGAAGAACATTTCGTTCTTCCCGTTTTTCTTGTATGGAGTTGCTAGTGGGCTAGTTGCTAGGGGCTAGAACGATAAACCACAAATAACTTTCATAATGCACAACCCCGTAGGGGCTTGCCAGAGCGTAGCGTCGGTAAGCCCGAAAAACATGCCGAACAACCTGGATAGCGGGTTTACCGCCAGGACCTACGGTCCTTCTGGCAAACCCCTACGAAGTTATAAGTGAAAGTTAATTATGGTTTTCTATACTAGAAACTAGCCCACTAGCCCACTAATTCACTGCAGCTCGCAGCACCCATGCCCACCCAGCAAATGATGTGCCTTCTCCAAAATATCGCTGTCTTTTTCCCGGAGGCACAGGTGCTCCAGCTGGTGGCGCAGGGCGTCCGTCAGCTGGTAGCCCAGGTGGTGCCACTGAAGCAGCACTTCCAGGGCCGTATTCCGGTTCATGCTGGCCGGGGACGTCAAAGCCGCCAGGATCAGGTTTCGGCCAACGCCGGGATACCCATACAGCTGGCTGATGACGGCGTTCAGGTCCAGATATTCCTTGCTGAGCTGCTGGCGGACGGGCATTTCCTCCCAGTCCCCGCCTAACAGGGTCCCCAGGGGCAGAGCCTCCTCGTACACGTGGATGACCTCCCTGTTATGGGCCTCGTCATTGGTGAGGGCATAGGGCAGCAGGCTGATCCGGTCCAGAGGAGCCTCCCGCAGGACCTTTTCGGCGGCCTCGCTGTAGGGCAGTTCCAGGGCCCGGGCCAGGGCAAAGCCCTTCCCCTGCTCCAAAGCTTCCCGCACCGTCTGGGCACAGGCAAAGCTGGTCAGGATGGCTCCGCACTGCTGTTTCAGGGCTTCCTGGTTCACCCCTTCTACATGGGTTTCCACATATTGCAGGACGTGCAGGATGATTTCGTAGTCCTCCACGGTTTTTGCCATGGTTTTCGCATGGTCCAGGTAGCCCTTGAACAGCTTCACAGGCTCTTTGATTTCCGAAATGCCCGGAGCCGGTTCGTCCTGCAGGAGCGCATCCAGGATCCTGCCGGCGCCGTAAAAGGCCTTGGCCGTCAGAGCCGGCCTGCCCACCACACCTGTCAGGTCCACGGACTGGGCAATGAGCAGGGCCGTGTATTCCGGGTTCACATCGTTATCCCAGCCCTCTTCCAGCATCCATTGCCGGATCTGGGCTGTTTTCGGTTCCAACACTTCCAGGGCGAAGATGCGGCCCCAGCCATATACATTCTGGGCCACCTGGAAGATTTCCGACAGGGCCGTATCCCACACGGAGAAGTCCCGCAGGCAGAACAGGGTAAATTCGTTGCACTGGGCCAGCAGGTGCAACATGGTGGGAAATTCTTCGTCATCGCCAAAATCATAAAACTCCAGCAGCGTCAGGCCGAACTTCACGATTTCTACCTGGTCCGCTTCCTGGAGTAGGTGGCCGGCAAACCAGATGAGCCGTTCCGGGTCCACCGTATCCCGATGGTCGTAGATCCAGTGCTGCAGGGGCAGCACCACCTGGTTCATCAGGTGCTCCTCCTCCGGAGCAAAGTAGGCTTTCAGGTTCCGGACCGCTTCCCCGTACTGGCCGTCTAAAATCTGCTGGACCACAGAGATGAGCTCCGGACAGGGGTCCTCCCCCTTGTCGCTGCCCGTCACATTGGCTTCCATGAAGCCATCGCTGAAGAAGAAGCCCTGGCCTGCCGTACCGGCTCCCAAAGCTCCCTGGAGGGAAAAGTCCCGGGGCAGCCGGCCCTGTTCGTCCAGATTGTCGTAGAGGATTTGATAGATGGAGGGTGTGGAAAAAGCAAAATCGTCCATGGTGTCTCCTTAGTAGTCGTGTTCCTGGACGTAGGCATCAATACGGGCCAGTCGTTCAGGGGTGCCGGGATGGTCGGACAAAATCCGGGCAAAAAAGCCCAGGGACTGCTGCTGGGTGTACTGTTCCAGACGGTACAGACCATTGTACAGGTTCTGGCCCAGACCCAGTTCACAGGCATAATTGTCGGCTTCATATTCGTGCTGGCGGCTGCAGAACCGGTTGAACAGCGTCAGCGGGTAGTTCAGCAGCAGGTTGCCCACCTGCAGGATGATGTTCATGAGGGAGAATACCAGCCCCAGGATCAGTCCCAGGATCGGCACCCACAGCAGCAGCCGGACCAGGTTCATGATCAGGGCATAGCACCAGAAGAAGATCCGGTTGCCCATGCTCATGCCCCACATGACGAGAAGGCCCTTTGTATGCCCCTTCTGCAGATGGCCCATTTCGTGAGCCAGGATGCCCGTAACCTCGTCTTCCGGGAAATAGTCCAGCAGAGGCTTATTGATCACGATATTGTCGTCCCCGATGGCAAAGGCGTTCAGGGAATTGTCCGGGTTCACGTACAGGTTGAAATGTTTCCCTTCCAGGCCTGCTCTTTCGATGACAGGTTCCAGGGCTTCCTGGAATTTTTCCAGATCTTCTCCCTGGGCCGGCTTGTAGGGGCTGAAGAACAGCATGAGCCGCTGGAAAGCCGGAATCCGGGACAACGCCGCCGGAACGAAGATCAGCAGCGTAAAGAAAGCATACTGGTTCTGCTCAATCTGGCGGATCAGGGAATCCCCGGAAACCCCCAAAAACAGGTGCAGCACCAGGTAGAAGAAGGGCAGATACAGCCCCAGCATAACGTAGTTGACGAAATAGGTCACGAGGACCATACCGATAGTCATGAAATCACCTCCGGTGATAGTAGCTAGTTGTTAGTGGGCTAGTATAGGAATTGGCAAATAACTTTCTATTTGCTCTAACCCGTAGGGGCTTATCGTAAGATAAGCCCACTAAAGCTGCTCATTAAAGGATTCCTTGGTGGGCGCATCTCACGATGCGCCCCTACGGAGTAGCATGTAAAAGCTATTTATAATCTTTTACTACTTCATACAAGAAAAACGGGAAGAATGGCAGAATTCTTCCCGTTTTTAGTCCAAGGATATTACTTCGTAAAGGCGTCGGTCAGAGGAGGAACAATCTGTTTCTTCCGGGACAGGACTTTGGGCAGATGGTAATGACCATCGGCTTCGGCAGCACCGAAAGCTTTGTCCAGCACGTCCTTGTTCTTGCCGGCAACCAGCAGTTCCGTCACTTCTTCCATAATGTCGGTGACCATCAGCAGAGCCGTGTCGGATTCCCCGGCGGCTACCATGTCGTCCAGAGCCTTTTGCAGTTCCGGCCATTTTGCCTTAGCCTTGGCACCGTCCATAACGTTTACCTGAGCGACCGTCACTTTGCCCTGCGGGAAGTCGAATTCCTTCAGGTCTCCATGGCAGATTTCTTCTGCCGTGGAGGAATTGATGGCAGAACCGGCCTGGAGCATGTCCAGAGCGTAGCCCTGAGGATCTTTGATGCCGGCGATTTCGGCCAGGGCACCAGCAGCTTCCTTATCAGCAGCGGTCGTGGTCGGGCTCTTGAAATACAGGGTATCGGAGCTGATGGCGCTGAACAGCAGGCCTGCTACAGCGGGAGTCAGGGTCACGTTCTTTTCTTTCGTAATCTGGTAGATGATGGTGGCGGTGCAGCCTACAGGTTGGATCCGCACGGTCAGAGGAGCCGCGGTGACGATGCCGCCCAGACGGTGATGGTCCACCACTTCCAGCAGGTTGGCTTTGTTCAGGCCGTCCACAGCCTGAGCCACTTCGTTGTGGTCTACCAGGATCAGGTTCTGGCCTTCATCCACATGGTCGATGAGGGTCGGAGCTTCTACTTTGAAATAATCCAGCACAAACTGGGTTTCGGCGCTGACTTTGCCGGCCCGGCAAGCCTTGACGTCTTCCCCTAATTGTTGTTTTACGTAAGCGTAAGATAATGCAGAGCAGATAGAATCCGTATCCGGGTTCTTGTGGCCCGTTACGATGGTATAGTTTTCCATACAAGCATCTCCTTGTGTAATAGTAGAAATATTATAGCATACCACATTATAGAGTGGCAAAAGAAAATATAAGACAGGAGGTTCTCAGGCTTTGGCAAACCGTCCCATGACCTTTCTCGCCTGATGGAACCCGTCCAGGGCGGCGCTCATGATGCCGCCGGCATAACCGGCTCCTTCACCCGTAGGATACAGGCCGGGGCAGTTGACGCTTTGGCCATCCTCCCCTCTGGGAATGCGGACCGGGGCCGACGTGCGGGTCTCGATACCGATCATCAGGCCCTCTGTACTGAAGCCCGGCAGCCGTCGTTCAAAGTCGTGGAGGCCTTCCACCAGGGCAGCGCTGACGGGCTCCGGCAGCACCTTCCGCAGGTCTGCCAGCACCAGGCCCGGCCGGTAGCTGGGTTTGAAGGATACGTTCAGATCCGGCTTCGTGTGATTGACAAAACTGCGGCTGCTCTGGGCCGGCGCCCGGTAATCCTTGCTGACACTATAGGCCAGATGTTCGTATTTCCGCTGGAATTCCATGCCGCCCAAAGGTCCCGGTGGGAAATCTTTGGGATCCACGCTGACCACCAGGGCGCTGTTGGCCAGGCCCGTATCCCGCTTGAAAGGGCTCATGCCGTTGACCACGAGGCCCCCCTCTTCGGAGGCCGAGGCCACCACCTGGCCTCCGGGGCACATGCAGAAAGAGTACACGGCCCGACCGCTTTTGGGGTCGTGGAACACCAGGGCATAATCCGCCGCTCCCAGCTTGGGATGGTTGGCAAATTTTCCGTATTGGGCTTTATTAATGAGAGCCTGCTCATGCTCGATGCGCACGCCTACGGCAAAGGCCTTGGCTTCCATGTGGATGCTGCGTTCCAGCAATTTCCTATACGTATCCCGGGCGCTGTGGCCACAGGCCAGGATCACCGCGTTGGTGTCCAGCCATTCTGAGCCGTTCAGCTCCACGGCGGTCAGCCCTTTGGCCGGATCGATGCGGAAATCCGTCACTTGCGTTTCGTAGCGGATCTCGCCGCCGGCCTTTTTGATCTGGCTGATGAGCCCGGTGACCATGAGCCGTAGCTTGTCCGTACCCACGTGGGGCTTCTGCTCCGTCAGGATTTCCCTGGGAGCACCGGCCTTCACAAAGGCTTCCAGGATATAGCTGATAACGGGATCGTTGACCCGGGTGGTCAGCTTGCCGTCGGAAAACGTACCGGCCCCGCCGGCCCCGAACTGCACGTTGCTCCTGGGGTCCAGCTTCCCGGTCTTCCAGAAGGTTTCTACATCCTTCACCCGGTGCTGCAGGTCCCGTCCCCGTTCCACCACAATGGGCGCATAGCCGTAGGTGGCCAGTTCCAGAGCCGCCAATAGGCCTGCAGGCCCCAGTCCGATGATCACAGGACGCCCTGTGAGCTGTGCCGTGCCGAAAACAGGTTCGGGCAGGGGCTTGTGTTCGTACAAGCTGATCTGGCTGTCTGCCAGCAGCCGTTTTTCTTGGGCTTTCGTTACGTCCAGCTCTGCCAACAGATGGTACACAAAGCAGATATTGCTCTTGCGCCGGGCATCCACGGCTTTACGCAGGACTTGCGCCCGCCGGATACATTTTTCCGGCAGGCGCAGTTTTTTCGCAACGATTTGGTTCAAGGTCTGGCTGCTGTCCAGCCCGACTCTTATGTTATTGATTCGTAGGCGTATTGGCATTAGGAGCCCCCTCCTGAGGCTGAGCTTGGTTCTGGGTCTGCCCCGGTGCCGGTTCCTGGCCCGGTGTAGCCGTCCCCGAAGCCGGAGTCTGGGTTTCCAGCGTAATCTCCACAATAGCACTATGTTGATCCGCCAGTACCTGATCCGGAATCTGCAGCGGCATCTTCAGTTCCACATTGCTGGTCAGGTTATTCAGTACGATGGGCGCCGTCAGAATCTGAGTGATACCGCCCAGGACCTTGGGTTCTGCGGTGAGCCGCACCGTCGCCGGCGTGATCTTCACGTCCTTGATGGTGATGCCGGCAGGCAGTTTCCCGGACATATTGGCTTTGATGGGGAAGTCGTTAGTCCCTAATTGACGCACGATGGTGACCACGGTCTTGACCTTGGAAGGCTCTACCTTCACGTCGAACATTTCCCGGCCCGTCTTATCCATGGCCACAGCCGTAGCTTCCGTGGTAAAGTTCTTGTCATGATGGCTGATATCCACCATAACCAGCACCTTGTCCACCTGGGAAATCCGGTTACTGGGCCCTTTGATGAGCACGTGTTTCGGCTGCATTTCCATCTGGCTGACGGTCACGCCACTATTCGGCACGCCCACGATCCGGGGCTCCAGAGGCATGGATTTCTCAGCCAGAGCGTCCGTCTCCAGCTGCAGCAGGCTGGGAGTGACTTCCGCCACTTCCCCGAAGCGCACCGTAGCCAGCACATTGTACGTATTGCGGCCTTTGGGTGCATCCGTAAAGTCGATATAGGCCCGGATATCCCCTTCTCGGAGCACGGCAATCTGGGAACGGGTGCCGCTGACCTTTACATCCACCGTTTCCGGCAGGTCCTTTACCACCATATCTTCTGCCAGGTTCACCGCATTGAGGGGCACCCGGAACATCTTGGTAGTAATAGGGTTCTGTTCGTTCATGACGTAGACCCACAGGACGCAGGCCGCCACCAGGGCCATGAGCCGCATGAGCCACATGTGGATGCGGCCGCTTTTTGTCTCATTCCCTCTGTTATTTCTTGTACTGCGCAGGTCATTCATGGCTGCCGCCTCCCTTGTTTTCATCTTGGTCGGAAGACCGCAGGCTGTTGAATTTGGCGATCAGGGAATCCTTCCAGTTCAGCATGGGCTGCTTCATCACAGGCCGCAACAGGTCCTTCACATCTCTGTGGGTCAGATACCGCTGGAGGGCTCCCCCTCTGGCCAGGGACACGGCGCCGGTTTCTTCGCTGACTACCAGGATCAGGGCATCCGTCTGTTCGGACAGGCCGATGGCCGCCCGGTGTCTCGTGCCCAGTTCCTGGCTCAGGTTCCGGGCTTCCGTCAGGGGCAGCAGGCAGCTGGCTGCCATGATCCGGTCTCCCCGGATGATGACGGCCCCGTCGTGGAGAGGTGTATTGGGGATAAAGATGTTTTCAAATAAAGCCGTACTGATGAGCCCGTCGATCTGGATGCCCGTTTCGATATAGTCGTCCAGACCTGTTTCCCGTTCGAACACGATGAGGGCCCCGATCCGGTTCCGGCTCAGGTCGTCCGCTGTGGTGGCCACTGCTTCCAGCATGGTTTCCACCTGCATTTCGTTCAGCACGGTGCTGCGGCGGAACAATTTGCCGCGGCCGATCTGTTCCAGGGCACGGCGCAATTCCGGCTGGAACACTACGGGCAGGGCGATCATGACCATGGTCATGAATTTTTCCAGGATCCAGTTGATGACGTACAGGTTCAGCCACTTGCTGATCAGCATGATCATCAGCAGCATGAGCAGGCCTTTCACCAGGGATGCAGCCCGGGTATTTTTCAGCATCAGGTATAATTTATTTAAGAAAAACGCCACTACCAGGATATCTACGATATCCAGCATGGTAATGGTATGAAGTAAGCCAATCACATGACTTCCCATTTCCTAACCTCCTTTAAGTTGCATACTTCATTATATCGGTAATTAAGGATGGGTGCAAATGGATTATGTGTGAAATATAGTGGGCTAGTGGGCTAGTTGCTAGTGGGCTAGCCAGTTTAGCCTATGTCCGCCCTTTTCAAGGGCGGGGGGCCGTTGCTTGCAACGGTGGTGGGTTTACATTGCCCGCCGCAGGCGCCTCTTCGCTCTTCACTCTTCGCTCTTCGCTAACCCAAGGCCACTATTTCTTGCATTCCCGCCCCTTATTTTTTATAATAAAAGCATATTTACACATAGAGGGGGAATGGGCATGCAGAAGTTGAAAAATGGTAAAATCCGGATTTTTGTATTCATCGTGAGCCTGCTGATCAACTCTCTGGGCATCGTGCTCATTACGAAGTCCGCCCTAGGCACCTCGTCCATCTCCACGGTACCCTTTGTGCTGAGCTTGTACTTTCCCCTGTCCTTCGGAGCCCTGACGTTCCTCATGAACATTGCCTTCATCCTGGCCCAGTACCTGCTGCTGGGCAGGCAGGGCTTTCCGCCCATCCAGTGGTGCCAGCTGCTCATCAACATCATCTTCAGCCCGGCCATCGATCTGTGGATGCATGTTTTTTCAGGGGTCGTGAACCCCTCCCTGCCCCTGGGCCTGTTATATGTGCTCCTGGGCAGCATGATCCTGGCCTTTGGCATCTGCCTGGAGGTAGCCTGCCAGCTGCTCCTGGTGCCCGGCGAAGGAATTGTGAAGGCCATTGCCCAGAAGCTGGGCTGGCGGCTGGGCAGTACGAAGGCCGCCTTTGACGCCAGCCTGGTGGTGGTCTCCTGCATTCTGTCCAATGTGTTTGGTGGTCTGGGCACCTTTACGGGATTGGGCCTGGGCACCCTGATTTCCGCCCTGACCGTAGGCCGTTTTGTCAACCTCTTCAACAGCCACGTGCCCTTCATCCAAAAGCTGTATGCCTTGAAAGATGCCTAATAAAAGAAAGGATAACACCATGAACGTCTTAGAACTTGCCGCAAACGAATTTCCCGAAACCGTCCGGCTTCGCCGCCATTTCCATGAACACCCGGAACTGAGCAACCAGGAAGTGAACACCATCGCCTATTTGGAGACTTATCTGAAAGCTTTGGGGCTGCCAGTCACCAATGTACCGGATGGAGGCCTATTAGCCATCGTGGACAGCGGCAAGCCCGGCAAGACCCTGCTCATGCGCAGCGATGTGGACGCCCTCCCTATTGCAGAGAGCCAGGACAACCTGGTGGGCCCTAAGTGCTGTGTGTCCCAGGTGCCCGGCCTGTCCCATGCCTGCGGCCACGACGGCCACATGGCCATGCTGCTGACGGCGGCCCGGATCCTCAACGCCCACAAAGACGCCTGGCAGGGCAAGGTAGTCCTGTGCTTTGAACGGGGCGAAGAAGAAAACGGGGATATCAAGAACCTGCTGCCCTACATCGTAAAAAAATCCGGACTGAAGATCGACGGCTGCTACGCCTGCCATGTGCGCTGGGACATGCCTGCCGGAACCGTGTCTATCGCTCCCGGTGCCGTCATGGCCGGAGGCTGCTCCTTCGTCATCAAATTGAATGGGACTTTCGGCCATGGAGCACGGCCGGACCTGGCCAACAATCCCATGGACTGCTTTGCGGACCTGTACAACCAGTTGAACGCCTTCCGTATGCGCCAGGTCAATCCCTTTGCCTGCCTGACCTTCTCCCTGGGCTTCGTCCACAGCGGGGAAAAATACAACGTGATTCCTTCGGACCTGACCTTCGGGGGCACGGCCCGGTTCTTTGATTACCAGGCCGCCGGGAAGCCTTTTGAAGACTTTCTCCATAGTGCTTTGGAGCACACCTGTGCCCTGTATGGCTGCACCCCGGAAATCCTGCAGATGCCTCCGGCCCTGTTTGAAGCCCGGAACAACGAGGCCTGTGCGGAAATCGGCCGGCAAAACCTGATCCGGGACCTGGGCGAAGACGCCGTGAAGGATCCGGAACCCTGGATGGCCTCGGAATCCTTTGCCCTGATGCTGCAGCTGTTCCCCGGGGTGCTGGCCTTTGCGGGCATCGCTAATCCGGCCAAAGGCTGTGGGGCCAATCACCATACCCCGGAATTCGACGTGGACGAAACAGGGCTGCAATACGGTTCCGCCATGGCCGTCAGCTACGCCCTGTCGTTTTTGAACACCGAGTTCGACCCCAAGTTCACCCCGAACCCGGAGCCCGTGGAGCAATTGGTGCTGAGGAATGTGTGAAGTATAGGGATTAGGGATTAGGGATTAGGGATTAGGGATTAGAGGATAGTGGGCTAGTTGCTAGTGGGCTAGGGATTAGGTGTTAGTGGGTTAGTTGCTAGTACGATAAACTACAAATAACTTTCATAATGCACAAACCCGTAGGGGCGTGCCAGAGCGCAGCGGCGGCCCGCCCGCAAAGATAAAAAATCCGCTTGTCTGACGACAGGCGGATTTTTTGTTATTTTTCTACGGTGTAGGTGTTTCCGGCTACGCAATTCAGCTTGTACCCGGTGTTCTCCATCAGGCCTTCCAGGATGGCGTTGCGGAGGGTGTAATAGGTGGCAGGGTTGCCGCCCACGGCTTTCCAATACTTACCGTGGCATTCGCTGGCCTGCTGCCAGGTAAAGGATTCCGGATTCTTGTCCACTACTTTGATGGCCAGGTCACAGGGCATGCCGTTCAGGAACGTGTTATTGAAGGCCTGGTAAATCTGGGCCCCATCGCTGCCGGCTTCTACAGCCTTGTCCGCACCGAATTTCTTGGCCAGCTGCTGGAGTTCAGGCAGCAGTCCGTCATTATTGTCCAGCAGGAGCTGCACAAAGGCCGCATAACGGCTTTCCACTTCGTCGATGCGGCCAGACAGCCAGCCGTGTATATCATCCGTATCGATCAGTTCATCCAGGGGACGGTCATCCTCTACAATGAATTCCTCTGCCTTGTGGCCGCCCAGGCTCCAGCCCTTGTCCGCTGCTGCCGCCGCCAAATATTGAATCAGTTTTTCCTGTAATTGAACTTTATCATACATCCAAAAATGAATCGGTGCCAAAAATGCGCTCATGGTATATCCTCCTTAACTGTCCGCCCTTTTCAAGGGCGGGGGACCATCCGTAGGATGGTGGTGGGTTCATGCAAACTCCAATGGGTTTTGTTTTTTTCTTCGGATGTTCACAGTATACCTAATGTAACACTTCCTGTCCGTTGTCAAAACAACAAACCAGAAAATTTAATCGTTTTCTTGCCAGTTTTCGGTCTTGGTGTTACAATCTTCTTGTTTACTATAAGGGTTGTCCTAGAAAATGTTCAACTCGATTTAAGGAGGAGTATTCCAATGGAATATACGTTTGCCGATCGCATGGCCAATATGCAGTCTTCTGCCGTGGCCGGAATCTTAAAATTAACCCAGAAACCGGAAGTCATCTCTTTTGCCGGCGGTATGCCTGCACCGGAACTGTTCCCTGTAAAGGAAATCAGCAAAGCTGCCCAGGATGTGCTGGCCGAAGAAGGCCAGGTAGTCCTGCAGTATTCCACTACGGAAGGGCTGGGCAGCCTGCGGGAAAAGATTGCGGCCCGGATGAACAAGAAATACAAGACAAACCTGGAGGCCGGCAACATCATGATCACCAGCGGTTCCCAGCAGAACCTGGACCTGGCCGGCAAGGTCTTTGTCAACGAAGGGGACGTAGTCCTGATGGAAAGCCCCACCTACCTGGCCGCCATCAGCACCCTGAAATGCTATGGGCCTAAGTTCATCGAAATGCCCACGGACGAAAACGGCGTCATTCCCGAAGAAGTGGAAAAAATCCTGTCCACTACGCCGAAAGTGAAATTGATTTACGTCATTCCCGACTTCCAGAACCCTATGGGCATCTGCTGGACCCTGGAACGGCGGAAGAAGTTTATGGAAATCATCAATAAATACGAAATTCCCGTGCTGGAAGATAACCCCTACGGGGAACTGCGGTACGAAGGGGAAACGATTCCCAGCCTGCTGTCCCTGGACACCAAGGGCCTGGTCATGAGCATGGGGACCTTCTCCAAGATTCTCTCCCCCGGCATCCGGATCGGCTGGCTGGCGGCTCCCAAAGAACTGCGGCAGCAATTCATCCAGGCCAAGACCAGCGACGATGTGCACACGTCCATCCTGGACCAGGCCATCGTCAACCGCTACATGGAGGACAACGATATCGACGCCCATATTGCGGAAATCAACGCCCTGTACAAACACCGTCTGGACCTGATCATCGCGTCCATGGAGAAATATTTCACGGACGGCACCACCTGGACCCATCCTCAGGGTGGCCTGTTCCTGTGGCTTACATTCCCGGAAGGGGTCAGCGCCCGGAAGGTGTTCGACAAGTGCATTGAAAAGAATGTAGCCGGCGTGCTGGGCGAATTCTTCTACCCCAACGGCAACAACGACCACCACATGCGCATCAACTACTCCACCATGACCGACGACCGCATCGTCGAAGGCATCCGGAGAATGGGTGAAGCGCTGAGAGAAGCGGGGAAATAAGCGAAGAGGGTGTGCCGGGCTATTTTGTGGGCTAGTGTGCTAGTTTGATAGCGGGCCAGTGTGCTCCGCACATCCTGAATCCGCAGCGGATGGTGGGGGCGTGCAGAGCACTCCTAGCTCACTAGCCCACTAGTAACTAGCACACTAAAAAGGAGCTGTGAAAAAACAACCCCTTTAAAAGAAAAGGACTTCCGTTCAAAAAATGA
>OMUE01000146.1 GCA_900314165.1 uncultured Acidaminococcus sp. | reverse complement strand
ACGGTGGTGGGGCCGTGCGGAGCACTACTAATCCCTAGCAATTATTAACTAGCAACCAGCAACCAAAAAGGAGGTACACCGGCAAATGGGAATTCTCAATTCCTTTACAACGGATATGGGTATAGATATGGGGACCACCACGACGCTGGTGGTCCTGAAAGACAGCGGCATTGTGCTGAAGGAACCTACTTTGGTGGCCGTAGAACAGGCTAAGGAAGAAATCATTGCGGTAGGGGAGGAAGCCCGGCAGATGGTGGGGCGGACTCCGAAACAGATCCAGGTCCTCTGTCCCTTGCGTAACGGTGTCATTGCAGACTATACCCTGGGACGGGTGTTGCTGCACAAGGTCCTGAAAAAAGTCCTGGAACACCGGTCTCTGACCCGGCCCCGCATCATTCTCACCGTACCTTATGGAGTCACCAGCGTAGAGCGGCGGGCTGTGATCGATGCAGCGCTGGAAGCCGGGGCCAAAGAAGCCTATCTCATTGACACGCCTTTGGCGGCGGCTCTGGGTGCCGGTATCCCCATCCAGGATGTGACAACGGCTCTTGTCATGGATCTGGGCGGGGGTACTACGGAAGCAGCGGTTATTTCCCAGGGACGGATTGTCTACGGCCGTACGCTGCGGCTGGGTGGCAGGGAATTGGATGAAGCCCTTGTTCAGTATGTGAAGAAAAAGTATAATCTTCTTATTGGAGCGCAGGAAGCAGAACAGGCCAAAATCGAAATCGGTACGGTTCAGGAAACCCATCCGGCTGCTAAGATGCAGATCCGGGGCAAGGACCTGTTAACCGGCCTGCCGAAAAGCCTGTTCCTGGACCAGAATCAGGTCCGGGAAGCCATCCTTCCTTCTGTACACCAGATTGTAGAGTGGCTCCGAACATTTTTGGAACAGATGCCGGAAACCATGGCTTCCAGCGTGCTGGAAAGCGGCATGGTGCTGACGGGAGGCGGCGCCCTGCTGCGAAATCTGGACCTGCTGCTGGCTAAAGAAACCGGTTTGAAGGTGCTGACGGCAGAAAATGCAGCAGCCTGTGCCGCACTGGGTACGGGTAAAGCTGCCCGAAATATGAAGTGGTTCCGCATGGGACGCAAATCCCGGGGAACCCGGTAAAAATAAGGAAGAGACGTAACGTATGAGGCAGGAAAGAAAAATCAGGCTGGCAATGTTTGTTGCCGTCATTCTTATTATAGGATTGCTGATCAGGGATGCCTGGAATCATTTCCCTTTTATCAATTCTGTGCTGACCACTGTGACCCGGCCCATTAATTTTGTGGTATCCGGTATCGGTGGAGGATTCAAAGGCTCAGGAAGTTATTTTTCCTCTAAGGGTTCCCTGGAAAAGGAAAATGCAGCCCTGAAGAAAGAAAATGAAGAGCTGCGCCAGAACAATGCAGACCTTATGGCCATGAAGGCCGAGAATGAACGGTTAGGCAAACTGCTGAAATTTACCAGCCGCCATCCGAAATTGAATATGACGCCTGCCAGGGTCATCAGCCGGGATCTGGGGGATTACAAGGATGTCATCCTCATTGACAGGGGCAAGAACGATGGGCTGCAGATGAATATGCCCGTAGTGAACGCCTCCGGCCTCATCGGCATTATAGACGGTGTATACCCCAGCATGGCAAAAGTGCTGCTGATCTCCAGCCCCAGAAGCCGCATCGGCGGCCTGAACCTGCGAGGCGACTCCCGGGCTGCAGGCATCGTCAATGGCCTGGGGGGACCGGACCTTATGCTGGAAATGAGGAACCTAAGCCGCAACGCAGACCTTCTGCCCGGGGACACCATCGTCACCAGCGGCTATAGCGGGTATCACCCGGAAGGCATCATCATCGGTACTGTAGAGGATGTACAGATGGACGCCGGTGGGCTTACCAAAACGGCCTCCATTGCTCCCTCTGTGGATTACGCCCATCTGGAAGAAGCTCTCGTCATTACGAATTATGAGGGCTTTGCAGACTTCCTGCGCAAGGAAGGAAAGGATCCGGATGTGCGGACTAGTTCCAAAGGAGGAAAGTCCTGATGGTCATTGCCCTCATTTGGCTGCTGTTTACCCTGACGTTGTTTACATTAGAAAACCATTGGTTTATGTTTTTCAATACCACCCAGTCTCCTGATCTGCTTCTGTTGTTCCTCCTGTTGTTTGCTCTGGACCAGGGGGAGCGCAAGGGCGCTCTGTATGGACTGGGTATTGGTGCTTTATTGGATGTGGTTACCTTCAGCTATTTTGGCTGGCATATGGTAACTCGTACGTTTATTGGTTTTATCATAGGCCGCAACCGGATGAACATGTTTGCTGACCGACTGCCCACCTATGTGATTCTGACGGCCCTCATTACGCTGCTCCTGCGGGTGGCCAGCGGGCTTTTGCTGTGCATTGTTCAAGGACGTTGGCTGCCCTTGTGGCCCTTGATGGTCCTGACGGTGAAATGCATTTTGTGGAACTGCGTTTGTGCGCCGGTCATGTGGTTCCTGTACCACCGGTTCAAAAACCGGATCCATAGCCGGAAAGCGTATTACTATCATATGTAGGAGAATGGTACTGTGCTGAATAAAAAGTTTGCGTATCGGTTGGAATTTATGGTTGTAGGCAGTATTGCCATCATCCTGATCCTCATCGGACGCATGTTTTACCTGCAAATTTTAAAGGGAAGTTATTACAGCCGTCAGGCCGAAGGCAACCGGACCCGGTATTCCCGGATT
>OMUE01000138.1 GCA_900314165.1 uncultured Acidaminococcus sp. | reverse complement strand
AAGAAATGGCCATACAATCTTGATTAAAAAGGATACTTCATCTTTTTGATGAAGTATCCTTTTTAATTATATTACCTATTAAATTATAACTCTTACATCATCAAAAGTGTAATTGTTTTTAAACTGGGAACACCACATCCATACCCAGAAGAGCCCACAGAATAATAAACGCAATGGACACCATGGATACGCACCAACCGCCAAACAGCATAGCTTTGATACTTTCACTTCTGGCAAGACCCATAGGAGCAATCATGTTGGAACCGGGGTAGATAGAAGTCGTTACACGGGAACCGCAGATCAAAGCCAAAGCCCACACTTCCTGAGGAACATGGGTCATCTTTACAGCTTCCAGGAACAGGTCATTCGTAACTTTCAACTGAGCAACAGCACCGCCATTGATACCGAAGGAACCAACCAGAGTGCCCAGAATCACAACCATGCTCCGGCTGCCTTCACCAACAAACTGCAGGAACCATTTGCCCAAAGCTTCAAACCCATGGCCCAGGTTGATGTATTCCAGCATCATGTTCAGGAACACAAAGAGCAAGAAAGTGCCGGCCAATCTGCCCATACCGGCAGCAAATGCCTTGAACATTTTGGACAGGGACATCCGGCTGGTGATAGCAATAAGAATGGACAAGAACCACATAACAAAGACCGTATAAGCGGTACCCTGTTTCGTGAACAGGCTGTAAGCTAATAAGCCTACAAACCCTACCATAAAGACAATTGTAGAACGTTTTTCAGCAGGAGTAATATCGGTAATTTTCTTTTCGTCTTCAGTCAGGATATACACTTCATCATAGGAAGGATCATGTTGAATTTTTTTACCACACCAGTAAATGACGATCAGCCAAATCAGGCCATACGGAATAGCAGCCCACAGCATCATTCTGCCGTAGCTCAGGCCAGTAATAGCTAATAAGGCAACGGTAGGACCAGTAAAAGGACCCCAAATTAAGCCGGTTTCACCAGAAGACTGGAACAAGCACGCTACTGTTGCAGGTTTTAAGCCAGCAGCTGCCACCACAGGGATAATAATAGGAGCAATGATAGCACAGCCACCAGCCAAGGTCCCCAGCAACCCACACACCAAAGTTGTAGAAACAATGACACAAAGAATAGCTCTGCGTTCGGTTTTTACCCCAATGTACTTCACAATCCAGTGAACCATTGTATGGGTGATTCTAGCTTCCGTCATGACAGATCCCAAGCCAGCACCACACATGATGATAAAACCAATCAGCCCTAAAGTAGACCCCAGAGATTTCACAACAAGTTTACCGGTCAGGGCTGGTGTCTGCCCTGTCAGTATATAGCCAGCCAGGCAGGCTAAAAACGAAGACGTCAGGGCATGAACTTTCGGCCGAAAAGCAACAATGACATACACAACCAACGGAATTAAAGCCCACAATGATTCTTTCGGTATTAATGCTGTAGGACCCATACTACATTCCTCCCTTTACATTTCATCCTTTACAACGGCCAATTTACGCTTTATGCAAAACGACCTGACCTACATTGCCATTGACGCGTTTACCTTTCTCCAATGCAATTCTGCCTTGGAGAATCACATATTCTACACCAGCAGGTTGTTTCTTAGAATCCAGATACGTGGACTGATCTGCAATCTTTTCCGGGTCAAACAACGTCAGGCTGGCGGTGTACCCTTCCTTGACCAGACCTCTGTCCTTTAAGCCCAAAATTTCTGCAGGCAGAGCGGATGCCTTGCGGACTGCTTCTTCCAGAGGTAATAGATGATTTTCCCGTAGAGTCTGGAAGTATCTGGGGAACGTACCAAAGCTGCGGGGATGCGGGTTGGAATCAATCAGGGAATTATCATAAGGCATTGAATACCCATCAGAACCTACACACAGGAACGGCTGCTTCATAATGAGTTTCACATCATCTTCGTCCAAAGAGAAGTAGCAGCACGGAACACCACCACCCACTTTGACCAACAGGATAGCAGCAGCTAATTCCGGTGCCACATTCATATCTTTGGCGATTTCACTCAGATACTTACCATCGTATTGAGGCAGGATTCCTCTCGTACCAATAATCAGGACTTTATCCGCACCGCCTCTGCGTTCCATTTCTTCCCTGGTCTCCTGCAACAGTTTTTCCGTAGGGTTGGCCAGCCGTTCACACATCTTGCCGAAGCCGCCGCTCTGAGCCCAGCCGGGGATAAGAGCCGCCAGGTTTGTAGATGTAGCCGTGTAAGGATATTGGTCACAGGTAATATCTGCACCGTCAGCCTTAGCTTTCATAATCCGGGCTAAGAGGTCTTTTCCTTTTCCCCACTGGGGTTTGCCGATGAGTTTTAAATGGGAAATTTCCAGATGAACCTTGCTCTTCTGAGCTACTTCGATCATTTCTTCCAGTGCTTCGAAAATCTTTGTGCTTTCACTGCGCATATGGACGGAAAGAATTGCATCATATTTCTTTAAAATTTTCGCCAGATACACGAACTCATCCATTTGACCATAGGAGCTGGGCGGATAAATCAGGCCCAACGACATCCCAAAAGCCCCCTGCTGCAATTCTTTTTCCAGCACGTCTCCCATCTTTTTCAATTCTTCATCCGTAGGAGGCCGCATATCAAAGCCCATAACAGTGCCCCGCAAGGTTCCATGGCCTACCAATATACCAATATCCGTAGGCGCCCCAATGCGATCTACATGTGCCTTATAGTCACTGACATCGTTATCTTCAACCACCATATCGCCTAAAGGTAATTCCAAGCCGGCGCCTACATAGTCCCTGATTTTTTGTCTGGACTCATCCGTCACAGGCAGACAGGAAATGCCGCAATTCCCGGCAATTTCCAAAGAAATCCCCTGGCCAATCTTACTATCCATAGAATAACCGATAAAGAAAGGGCTCAAATCCGAATGAGAATGGATATCAATAAAACCAGGAGCTACGGCGAGTCCTGCTGCATCAATGACTTTAGCGGCATCTACATCTCGTTTCTCGCCCACATACGTAATTTTACTTCCCGTAATTTCCACATTGCCCGGAAAAGCTTTTTTTCCGGTTCCATCAACAATCAGCCCATTTTTAATCAAGATATCTGCATGCATGATTACACGCCTCCTGTTACTTATTATTTCTTGTCATTATATTTTTATTGGGCAATTAAAGGTCATTCCTCAATATTGACGAGATGGAAGTCACATGTCTCCAGCTCCAGCATACGGCTGGCCAGGCGTCTGCCTCTCTCCACATCTGCCGTAAAACAAATTTCTGCTCGTCCCTGTCCTTCTGTCTTATTTAAGCCTAATTTTTCCAGGCATTCCTTAGCATTTTTTGTAGTCTGTTCTGCCGGATCCAGGATTGTCACACTAGGCCCAAATTCCTGTTCAATCTCATGACGGACAAAAGGAAAATGGGTGCAGCTCAATAAAACGGTATCTACATCGTGTTTCTTGAGCTTTTCTACATATTCATGAATGGCAGCCCCTAATTCAGGACTCCCAAATTTTTCACTTTCGATCAGAGGTACAAACTTAGGGCATCCTTGACCAAAGACCTGGATTTCCGGATGCAGCTTTTGGATCTCTTTCTTGTGGGCACCGGTAGACACCGTAAAATCTGTTGCGAAGAACCCTACTCTATTGTTTTTCGTAACACCTTCAACCATATGAGCCCCTTTATCCATGCCGATCACAGGAAATTCATAGGGTCCCTTAATCACATCCGTGCCCAACACCGTAATGGTATTGCAGGCAACAACCAGTTCTTTAATATGCCGTGCGTTCAGGTATGCCGTCATCTGCCCTACAAACTTTATCAATTCTTCCCGTGGCCGGTTGCCATAAGGAATTCGCTTCGTATCTCCTAGGAAGATATAGTTTTCATGCGGCATCGCAGCTTGAAGCCATTTCAGGACGGTCAAGCCACCCACGCCAGAATCAATAACACCGATCGGTTGATTTTTCTCCACTTTAATTTCCTCCCAAATAGAAATTAAAAATACTACTTGTTTTTTCTATTGTTCAGGTTTAATATAGCAGTATCAGAAAGTAATGTCAATATTTTTTCATAAATTATTTTTATTGAAAATTTTATTTTAAGTGCTTTACATATTTTTATTGCTTTTTCGAATTACAGCTTGAATTATTACGATTTATCAATTAATAATTTCTATTGATTGAGTTGTTTTCAGAAAATTAATCGAACATTAAATTTAAATATAATTTTATTATTCTTTATTTAGAGTCTGGTTGGGAGGTGAGTATTAAAAAGACATCTTTTATTTAAGCATCATCATTTATTTATCTTATGAGGGGGAGAAAGTATGGAAACAAAAGAATTGATTTTCGGTTTACCGCCAATCTTCGGTCTGCTGCCTTTGGTTGTGTACATTATTTTGTCGTTCAAAAAGAATGTGCATCCAGTTGTGAGCGTCTTTATCTGTGCTGTATTGGGAGCGATCTTAGTTAAGTATCCCATAATGAAATTTGGCAACGTCCTGGCAAAATCCCTGAGTTCATTTCTTGTGCTTATCGGCGTCATCATTATGTGTGGTTCCGGGCTGGGGAACGTACTGAACAAGACAGGAGTTGCGCCTAATATCGTCAACATTATGATGAAAAAGATTGGCGTGAACTCTGAGAAAAAAGCTATTTTGGCCACTATGATTACCTCTGTGGTTTTGGTAACCCTATTAGGGACTTTAGCCGGAGCCAATGCCATCATTGCTCCTATTGTTATTCCTTTGGTTGCAACCATGGGGATCACGCCCAGCGCTTTAGCTGTTATTTTCCAAGGTGCAGGGCAAACAGGATTGTTTATCGGACCCTTTGGACCTCCTATGGTGACTTTAATCAAACTGACCGGACTCCCCTACGAACAGATCCTGCTCTTCGCCGGTCTACCCGTTGCAGCAGTCATGTGGGTCGTAACTTATTTTATGGCACTGCACGTGCAGAAAAAGACAAAAGGTATTTATTCTTTCAGTGCTGAGGATAGTGCCAAACAAGTCGACTATAAACCCACTGAAAGCACAAAACGGGCAACCGGAGTCTTTCTTGTCAGCATCCTAGCTATGCTGGCCTTTGGTGTAATCTTTAAGCAGGGAGCTGCTTATGCTCTGTTCATTATGATAGTAGTTTCCATCTTTACCGGATTTGCAGCAAATCTGGCCGTAAAAGAAATAGCAGATGCCTTTATTCAAGGCATGGCAAAGATGATGTGGATGTTTGTGATGTTTCTGCTGTTTAATCCGTTTTTGGACTTTGTGCAGCAGTCCGGAGCCTTCAAAGAACTTTTTGAACTTCTGAAGCCTTTGCTGCAGGATAGCGGGCAAGCCATCTTTGCTTTTGCAGCTTCAGTCATAGGTGTATTTGGCATCAATGGTGCCGCAGTAGCCCAGTCCGTACTGATCAACACCATGTTTGCCGATACTGTCAAAGGCCTTGCTGTGGATATGCGGCTGTGGGCCATGGTTCTATTAGTAGGCAGCCAGATGACCTCTTTTGCTTATCCTGGTGTGGATATGTTAGGGGAAATGGGACTTGCCAGATCCCAGGATTTAAAATCTATGTTAAAATTAGGATATACAATTATTGTTACTATATTACTTCTTGTTGTGGCAGCAGGAATCGTACTTTAGGAGGTAGATCATGAACATAGGAAACGCAGTATTTCCAGTATTAGCTTCTTTCAAAGGAAATGTAGGTTTTTATTTTAAAGACCTGACAGATGGGGAAACATTAGAAATTAATGGAAAACGCGTATTTTCTGCAGCCAGTGTCATTAAGATTCCCCTGATTCTAACGCTGATGGAAGATATTCAGTCAGGAGCTATGGCCCTTACAAAGAAAATTAAAATTGATGATTCCAATCGGGTTGGCGGTACAGGAATCATTCAAAATTTAAATCATGAATATGTGCCTACAGTAGCCGAACTAATTACCCTGGCAATCTGCGTTAGCGACAATATTGCTACAAATCAAATTATCGATTTGGTTGGTGGTCCTGATAAAGTGAATGCATTCTGTATAAAAAATGGGTTGCCTAACACAAAGCTTCAGAGAAAGATGTTGGATGCAGAAGCACGAAAAGCTGGCAAAGATAACTGGACAGCTGCTGCGGAAATCGGTGTACTTCTGGAATCCATCGCTAACACTATCTTTGGTACCCAGAAAGAAGCTAGAGAAATGTTGATGCCTTTATTTAAAGGCATGATCATCCAGCAGTGCAGGAACAAGATTCCATCCAGAATTCCAGCCGCCGACTATTATATGTTGAAAGAGGATTTCCTGCCTTGTGCTGGTGAAGTGACAGTAGCTAATAAAACGGGCGATTTGGGAGCTACACAAAATGATGTAGCTATCTGTATCTTGCCTGACAGTAGACTGTATGTATTATCTGTTTTCACGGACGGAAACAAATTCGCTGGAGATGGAATCAATTTGATTGCCCAAGTATCTCAGTCAGTATACGAGTATATGAAAGCCAAATAAATATTCAAAGAATATTTATTGTACTTAGAATAATGCATAGGGCCCAAAAAATGAGAGTTGCATTTTAGCAACTCTCATTTTTTATCTTATTAAAATTGTTCAGGAAGAATTTCCTTTGCTTTATCCATCATATTATTAAGCATCCGTTGCCAGCCGCTGGGGTCGAAATAGGAACTGCGGGAGCCATCATCTTTTGCAAAGTTGGCCAGGATATCATAATTATGATTGTGGGACGGAAGGACGATATCTACATGTAGCTGCATCATGTCCTTCAGCTGCTGCACATAATCAGACTGAAGGTGAGATGGAAGCCGATTTTCTTTGAGTTCTTCATACGTAAGGCCATTAAGACCCAAGCCCCCATGCATGGCCGCGATTACCGGTTTATTGTGCTGCGTTGTATGAATCAGAAACGTTGTCGTTCCGGGAGTGTGCCCCGGGCAGTGATAAAACTCAAAAGTCACACTGCCTACGGTAAGCGGCACCCTATAATTATAGGTCTCATCCACAGTAAAGGGAGGCATGAAAGTAGGAGCACAGGTCAATTCCGGACGTTCGGTCAGGAAAAACACATCATCCTTACCAAGCCAGATCTTTGCCCTACTATATTCTTGCAAGAAACGGGTAGCGGCACAATGGTCAAAATGGGCGTGGGAGAGAAATATATGATGAATATCTTCAGGGTCAAATCCCAGTTTCCGGATACTGTCAAAGACCAGGTACGTAGTCTCAACCAGCGCAGGATCAATAACCACAAGCCCCTCTCCTGTATCAATCAGATACGTGGACACATACCGGTTACCCACAAAATAGATTTGGTCTGTGATCTGAAATGGTTCATGGTACAAGATCCATGGATGTGATATATAATTATTGACTTTTTCAACCAATGCACGGTGTCGTGCCACTCTTTGTTCAGCCGTTTCGCTCATAGTACACGCACCCTCTTTTAACCAGCCATTTCCAAATCGATCTTCCGCAATATTTCAATGACATCCGCCACTTCTTCCTTTGGAATATCTCTATGGAAGACCAGACGAACCCGGCATTCATCTACTGCCCCGGACAACACGCCATGTTCTTTCAAGCGGTTTTGAAGTTCCTCAGACCTGCCTGGAGCAGTCTCCAGCATGACAATATTTGTCTCCACACTATCAGGAACCTTAATCTGCTTCAATTCCTTCAAGGCATCGCACAACGAACGGGCTTTCTGATTATCCTCTGCCAAATCCGGAATATTATGCTGTAACGCATACAGCGCCGGTGCTGCAATGACCCCTGCCTGGCGCATGCTGCCGCCTAAATACCGATTCACCTGCCGTAATTGATAGATAAAATCAGCCGTACCACAGATCAAAGAGCCAACGGGAGCCCCCAACCCCTTAGACACGCAGAACATCACGGAATCTACGTATTGAGTTATTTCTTTGACATCCACGCCCAGATAGTAAGCTGCATTGAAGACCCGTGCCCCATCCAGGTGAACCTGTACCCCACAGCTATGGGCCGCCTCATAAATAGCTTTCATGAGGGAAACCGGAATGCAGGTGCCACCTCTGTTGTTATTGGAGTTTTCCAGACAGAGCAGTTTATACTTCCCTGTGGCTAATTTTTCTTTGATATCGTCCAGATCAGGGAGACCATCTTCTGTTGACTTGTACATCGTTTCCTGCAGTTGTCCCAGGAAGGGCAGGAAAGCCCCTTTTTCCTTGTGGTACAGATGCTGGGTCTCATCCACCAATACCCAATCTCCCGGTTTGCAGTGCGTCAATAGCGCAGTCAGATTGCCCATAGTGCCGGATACACAGAAGACAGCGTCTTCTTTACCAACCAATTGCGCTGCGTACGCTTCCAGCTCATTAACAGTAGGGTCTCCCCCTTTCCGATGAGTATCCCACCGGCCGCTGTCCCCTACTTTTGCCGTACGGATCGTATCCAGCATTTCCGCAGAGGGCAGTGTGACTGTATCACTTCTTAAATCAATCATGTTTCCAGCTCCTTATTGCTTCAGTTTAGCTTCTCTCTTTTTCTCCAGTTGGTCAATTAAAACTGTAGCGGACAAGTCCCCCATAACGCTCATGCTGGTGGTGCCCATATCAAACAGTCTGTAGAAACCGCCAATCATGGCAATGATTTCCAGTGGCAGGTTCATGGCAGAAGCCACAACCAACAGCCTCATAATACCGCCGCCGGGAACGCCGGAGCTGCCGCAAGTGACCACTACGGTCAATAGCAGGATATTGAACAGCTGTCCAAAAGAGAACTGCATGCCGATAGCCTGTGCACAGAACAGCATAACCACAGAACTCAGTACAGCGCCCCCATCCTGGTTAAAGCTGGAACCCAGAGGCAGAGCGAAGTTCGCAATGTTTTCGTTGACTTTGAAGTTTTCAATAGCGACACGGATATTCACAGGAACCGTAGCCGCACTGCTGCAGGTGCTGACTGCCGTTACAAAGGTATCCATCCCTTTCTTGATGAAAGTTAAAGGCGTAATGCCAGTAAACAGCCACAGCAGTACACAGTAAATCAAAGCGAAATGCAGGAAGCAACCCACATAGAACGTAGCCAGCAATTTGCCCATGGTGCCGATGAAACCAAGGCCATATTTCCCCATGGCAGCTGCCATCAGGCAGAACACACCGATAGGAGCCAGGATCATGGACAGATGGATGACGCTCAGGCACATTTCGGAAATCTTGGAAAACAGGTTATGCAGATATTCCCGTGTATCCTGTTTAGGAATCATCACAATGGATACCCCCAGGATAATGGCAATGAACAGGATCTGCATCATGTTGGCCTTTTCAAAGGACACAAACATGTTGCCGGAAATCAGGCCTACCAGGAAATCCCCGTAATGACCATGGACACAACCGTAGGAACCATGATCATCTTGATCATGTTCAGCCACATAGTGCCGATGAACTGGATCTGCGTTGCCGGCTTGCCAATGATAAAACCTGCAATGGATCCCAAAATCATGGCCACAAAATTTTCATGGTCAAACTCATCTTTTTCTTCTCTTGCCCTTCTGCCATCTCAACCATCTTCCCAAATCTATAAATTAAATTTTTACAACCCAATCCCCCTTAGCCGCTGGTCTAATGCAAGCAGCTATCATACGCTTCCATTCGTTCGTCCGCAACGGAATTTGAATTACAAAGTATAGTTAATATATTAGCACTTAGGATTGTTCTGTC
Organism: uncultured Acidaminococcus sp.; assembly: GCA_900314165.1. Next base: position 2,057 of record OMUE01000138.1, on the reverse strand, counting down.
AATATAAGGCTTGTTTGCGCAACGTTTATCCGTCACCTAGCGACCATCATTTTATTCAGATCTCCCCGCCTTTGTATTCCCTGGCAAACTGCAGAAAATTTTTCACGGAAGGCAATAAATCTGTGGTTTTGTTATAAGCCAGATAAATCTGCCGATGGAAATTTCCATCCAGAAGATGGAGTCTCTTGATGTTACAGAATTTCAATACGGCGCAATCTGCCACTACAGATACGCCAAAACCGCGATCCACCAATCCCCCAATACTCAGCTCTGTGGTAGCATCACAGAATATATTGGGAATCCAGCCACTTTTTTCTATATATCCCATGATGGCTTTATAAATCTGGGTGTGAGGCATGTAGGTTACCACAGGATAAGGTTCCAATTCCCGAAGGTAGATGGCATCTTTTTCAGCCAGGGGGTGGTTTTGAGGCACGATAGCCACCAATTCCTGCTCTCGGATGGGAATAAATTCTATATCCGGCATGCCCTGTGCATCAATGCAGAAGACCACATCGTATTTATTTTTCTGTACTCCCTCTAATAATTCTCTGGTAGGCAGTTCCCGAAAGCCAAAATGTACGTGAGGATTCACTTTCAGAAAGGCCCGTACAACTTCCGGGATAAACCGGTAGGCCAGAGGCGGGATATAGCCTAAATCGATATGGCCCCGTCCTATAGTCCCTGCATGTCGGGCTTCCACTACTACTCTGTCCAGGCGGCCCAACAGGGTAAAAATTTCTTCATAAAAAGCTTTTCCTGTCTTCGTCAGCCTGATGCTCCGTCCGTCTTTTTCAAACAAGCGAATTCCCAGATCTTTTTCCAGGCTGCTGATTGCTGCACTGAGAGAAGGCTGTGATACCAATAAACTATCAGCGGCCTGTTGATAGCTGCCCAACTCTGCCACTTTCAAAAAATATCGAAGCTGTGTAAGAGTCATTGAGCTCTCCTATTCATAAATTTATTTCTATGAGTTCATCTATAAACTTATATTTTACATTATCAATTATATCATGGATAATATAAGAAAGAATAAAGGATATTGTATACCAAAATAGTCTAAAAATTTTTAAAAGTTAGAAAAGAGGTTAAGCTGATGAATCGATACGAAAACAAAGTTGTATTGATTACCGGTGCTGGAGATATTGCCCTGGCTACAGCAGAACGGTTGCTGGATGAAGGGGCCAAGGTTGCCTTGTCCGACTTCTCCCCCAAGGCCTTGGCCACAGCCAAACAAGCACTGCAGGACAAAGGTTATGATCCGGAAACTGTACTGGAAGTCCCCTGTAATGTGACAAAGCTGGCCGACTGTGAAAACGTAGTCAGTGAAGTCCTGAAAAAATGGGGTAAAATCGATGTGGAAGTCATTACCGCCGGCATTATCCGCCATCTACCTATTGACGAAATGACGGAAAAGGACTGGCAGGATGTCATCGACGTAAACCTGACCGGCGTTTTCAACAGCATGAAAGCTGTCGTACCTACCATGAAGGAAAAGAAATACGGCCATATCGTTGTGATCTCTTCCATCGGTGGGCGGACAGGCCGTCCCGGTGTAGGTGTGAACTACGCTGCTTCCAAGGCCGGCGTCAATGGCATGGTTATCAATCTGGCCTATAACCTGGCCCCCTACGGCATTACCGTCAACAGCATCGCTCCCGGGCCCGTAAAAGGCAAAATGTTCCAATCCATGACTCCGGAAAATCAGACCAAGCTCCAAAACGGCATCCCTCTGGGAAGACTGGGCGAACTGAAAGAAATTGCCGGTTCCATTGCTTACCTGAGCAGTGATGACGCAGGCTGGACTACTGGCGAAGTACTGGATGTGAACGGCGGTTTACAATATTAAGTAAGGTTCTTACAATCGGTCCTACGAAAACATATAAATTAAAATTAGGAGGAAATGGTATGAAATTCACGACGAAAAAACTCATGACCCTTATTCTGGCAGGTATCATGGCTATCTCTCTTACGGGTTGTGGCGGTGAAGAGAAGAAAGAGGTGTGAATGCTAATATAAAAGTGAGCCATTTAGGACTTAAACGCTCATGAAAAAGT
>OMUE01000224.1 GCA_900314165.1 uncultured Acidaminococcus sp. | reverse complement strand
TCCTGGCTGACCACAAGATTGATGTAAAGAACCACATGAGCTCCGTAGAAGAAAACGTGCGGACCATGATTGTCAACGGACTGAACGAAAATAAAGCAAAAAATCAGGCTGCTGTGAAGAGTGCAGTCCAGAAGGTACAGGAACGGGCTACGCAGGCTGTGAAACCTGTGGTGGAAAAAGTGGCCACGGTAAAGAAGAATATCGAAGTGGCCAAGCAGGCTATCCAGAACCAGAATCAGAACCGGCCCAGACCTCAGCAAAATGGAGTTCAGAGCCAGGCTCAGAGAGAGGGCCAGAGACCGAACCGGTCCGGGGACTACCGGAATAATGACCGGCGTGGGGAAAATCGGTTTGATAGAAACGGAGATGCCCGGGGCGAACGGAATTTTGACAGGAACCGGGATCGCAATACTAACGGATTCCGCCGGGATAATAACCAGGGAGGCCGCAGTGAAGGCGGTTACCGGGCAGCCCAGGGCGGCAACAACGGTGGCAACGGTTTCAGACGGAACGACCGTCCCAACAATGGTGGCAGCCAGCATACGGGAAACCGGGACTTCCAGAAAAATGACAGAGGGGACCGGAATAACCGGTTCGAACGGAATGATAACCGGCAGGGCAATCGTCCTAACGGCCAGAACCACCAAAACCGGAAACCCAATCGTCCTCCTGTGAGAGAAGCTGCTCCCGTAGGCATGAACAGTGCCCATGCCGGTAAGGATATGGGCAAACGGGATAAGAATTTTAACCGCGGAGAAAAGAAAGAAAAGATCAAGGGGTCTTACGCGACGAGAGAAAGCCGCCCGACCCGCAGCGCAGACCATATGATTAAAAGCCATAAACAACACAAACCGAATAATGCCGGAGCACAGGCTCCGAAGAAACAAGCTGAAGTAGTTCGTCCTACCAGCATCGAAGTAGGCGAAAGCATCAGCGTAAAGGATTTCGCCAAACTGTTGTGCCGTGACGTGAACGAAGTCATCAAGAAACTGTTCATGCTGGGCAAGATGGTGACCATCAACCAGGAAATCGACCATGAAACGGCCGAACTGGTGGGTATGGACTTCAATTGCGAAATCAAGGAACCGCCTCCTGAAGCGGATCCTACGGAAGTGCCGGAAGTGGAAGATGATCCTGCCCTGCGCAAACCCCGTCCTCCTGTAGTGACGGTTATGGGCCACGTAGACCACGGCAAGACGTCCCTGCTGGACGCTATCCGTAAGACGAACGTAACGGCCCGTGAAGCCGGCGGTATTACCCAGCACATCGGTGCTTACCGGGTCATCTGCCAGGGCCGTCCTATCGTATTCCTGGATACTCCTGGCCACGAAGCCTTTACCGCTATGCGTGCCCGCGGCGCTCAGGTCACGGATATTGCTGTCCTGGTGGTAGCTGCTGACGATGGTGTTATGCCTCAGACTCTGGAAGCCATCAACCATGCGAAAGCCGCTAAGGTGCCCATCATTGTAGCTATCAACAAAATCGATAAGGATGGGGCTAACCCTGACTACGTTATGCAGCAACTGTCCGAACACGGCCTGATTCCGGAAGCCTGGGGTGGGGAAACCATCATGGTTCCCGTGTCCGCTCGTCAGAAGACCGGTATTTCCGACCTGCTGGAAATGATCCTGTTGGTGGCCGATATGCTGGAACTGAAGGCGAACCCGGATCTGCCGGCACATGGTACGATTATCGAAGCCAAGCTGGATAAGGGCAGAGGTCCTGTAGCTACGGTGCTTATCGACAAAGGCACCCTGCACATTGGGGATTCCATCCTGGCCGGTACCTGCTACGGCAAGGTCCGTGCTATGGTGAACGACCGGGGCGAAAAAGTCAAGAAAGCTCCTCCTTCTACGCCTGTAGAGGTATTGGGCCTTAACGATGTGCCTAATGCCGGGGATATTATGGACGCTACGGAAGAGCATATTGCCCGCAGTGTTGCCGAATCCCGTCTGGCTAAGGCTAAGATGGAAGAACAGAAAGCCACGAAGGTTTCCTTGGACGATATCTTCAACCGGATCCAGGAAGGGGAACTGAAGGACCTGAACATCGTAGTGAAAGCGGATGTACAGGGCACCATTCAGGCTCTGGAACATGCTATTGGCAACATCAAAAACAACGAAGTGAAAGTCGTCATCGTCCATTCCGGCGTGGGCGCGATCAACGAGTCCGACGTCCTGCTGGCCAGTGCGGCCAATGCCCTGATTATCGGCTTCAACGTGCGGCCTGACGCCAATGCCCGGAAGGCTGCAGATACGGAAAAGGTCGATATCCGGACTTACCGTGTTATCTACGATGCCATCAATGATGTGGAAGCCGCTATCAAAGGTATGCTGGCTCCCAAGTTCAAGGAAAAGGTCATCGGCCATGTGGAAATCCGCAAGGTCATCCCCATCAACAAGGCACTCATTGCCGGTGCCTATGTGAAGGACGGCAAGATTACCCGTGCGGCCAAGATCCGTCTGGTCCGGGATGGTATCGTCATCCACGAAGGGGAACTGGATTCTCTGCGCCGGTTCAAGGACGATGTGAAAGAAGTGGCAGCCAGCTATGAATGCGGGCTCACACTGGCTGATTACCGGGATATCAAAGAAGGGGATCAGCTGGAAGTCTATGTCATGGAAGAAGTGGCTGCAGAATAAGGAGCGGCTATGTCTAAATTACGTGCTGAAAAATTACAGGCTCTGATCAAACAAGAACTGAGCACTATGCTGATCCGGGACGTAAAGGATCCTCGCGTCAAATTCGTCACGATCACCGGTGTGGATGTGACCAACGACCTGAGCTATGCCAAGGTTTACGTAAGCCTCTACGGCAGCGAAGAGCAGCAAGAACAAGCCTGGAAGGGCCTGCAGAGCTGCCTGGGCTTTTTCCGCAGGGAAATTGCCCATCGCATCGACCTGCGGGTGGCTCCTATCCTGAGCTTCCATAAGGATACCTCCATGGAGTACAGCTCCCATATTGAGTCCATCCTCAGTGAGCTGAAAAAGAAAGAAGCGGACCATGAGTAAGAATGTAGACTTCCGGGAAGCCTGGAACCTGATGATGGGGGCTCAGAAGCTGGTGCTGGTGAGCCATATTGGCCCGGACGGGGATACGTTGGGCTCTACTCTTGGCTTGGGCAGAGCGCTCCAACAGGCTGGCAAACAGGTCCAGCTGTTGGTGGACGATACGCTGCCCGGCGGCTTTAAATTCCTGCCGGGGCTGCAGGCTTACAAGCAGCCAAAAGAAGGGGAGAAGCTTGCCTGCGACCTGACGGTGGTGGTAGACGCCTCTTCCAAGGACCGGATGGGCGTGGCCCAGCAGTGCGTGGACGCGCCGATCCTCAATATCGACCATCACGTGTCCAATACCCATTATGCGGACTACCTGCTGTTGGACGACCATGCGGCGGCTACCGGGGAAATCATGTACAACCTGCTGCGTGCCAACGACCGTCCTATTGATAAGGATATGGCGGTGTGCCTGTATACGGCCATTGTCACGGACTGCGGCTATTTCAAATATGCTAATACGACCCCGGAATGCATGCGGGTGGCGGCGGACCTGGTGGCCTTGGGCGTGGAACCTAATGAGATTTCCGACCTGCTGGAACTGAAATCCCGGGCTTCTGTGGAACTGCTGGGCAAAGTGCTGCCCACCCTGACGTTCTACAAAGGCGGCCGGATTGCCACTATGGAACTGCCTCTGGCGTTGTACGATAAGAATGTGTCTACGGACAGCTTTATTTACCATTCCCGTTACATAGATGGGGTGGATGTAGCGGTCATGTTCAAAGAAGTGGCCGAAAATCAGACCCGGGTCAGCATGCGGTCCAAACAGGTGGATGTCAGCAAAGTGGCCCTGCAGTTCAATGGCGGCGGCCATGTGAAGGCGGCAGGCTGCACAATCCAGCTGCCTTTGGCAGAAGCGAAAAAGGCTCTGGTAACGGCTCTGGAAAAAGCAGTGGAGGAATTGTAATGGATGGGATTTTCAACGTACTGAAGCCCCCGGGTATGACCAGCCATGATGTGGTGGGAGCCCTGCGGAAAATCCTGAACATGAAGAAAATCGGTCACGGAGGCACCCTGGATCCCATGGCGGCCGGTGTACTTCCTGTGTTTACCGGATTGGCTACGCGCTTTTTGGAATACGCTTCCCACGAGGAAAAAACGTACCGGGCAGAAATGACGTTCGGTATGCGGACGGATACAGGGGATACGGAAGGCAAGGTCATCGCCACAAGCCCCGTGCAGACACTGCAGCAGGACGCTGTAGCGGCTGTGCTGGCCGGTTTTCTGGGTGAAAGCAGCCAGATTCCTCCCATGTATTCTGCCATCAGCGTAGGGGGCAAGAAATTATATAAACTGGCCCGGCAGGGTATCGAGGTGGAGCGGGCTCCCCGTCCCATCTTCATCCGCCAGCTGGACCTGGTCGATTATACGGGCAGGACATTGGTCTTCGATGTGACCTGCTCGAAGGGGACGTTTGTCCGCACCTTATGCGAAGACATCGCTCACAAGCTGGGCATGGAAGGCACTATGAGTTTCCTGCTGCGGCGGCGGGCAGGTGTCTTTACTCTGGATGAAGCCCATACTTTGGAAGAAATCCAGGCAGACCCGGAAGGCTGCCGGCTGGACGTGGACTGTGTGCTGGAGCCTTTTCCAGCAGTGTATGTGAACAACCTGCAGGGCAGGCGCATTGCCCAGGGGGTAGCCACGACGGTGCCCCATATAGAGGAAGGTGTGTTGTACCGGGTCGTCACCCGGGAAGGCCTGTTGGTAGGCCTGGCGCTGGCTAAGGACGGCCGGCTGCGGGGCCATAAGATTATCCGGATTCCGGAAGTACAGGAAAGGTCATAGGATGAAGCTGATACAATCTCTGAAAGAACTGAAAAAAGCTGAACTGGCACCTTCGGCTGCGGCCCTGGGGACCTTTGACGGTATCCATCTGGGCCATCAGGAGGTCATCGGCAATACGGGCCGGTATGCCAGAAGCCACGGCTTAGCGCTGATGGTCTTTACGTTCAGCAACCATCCTATGGCGAACCTGATGCCGGAGCTGGAGCCCAAGCGGCTGGTGGACAACGAGACGAAGATCAAACTCATGGACAATCTGGGCGTGGATGTGCTGGTGAATATTCCTTTTGACAAGAAATTAGCCAGCATCAGCGCCGATGATTTCCTGACCATGCTGGTGAAAGCCGGCGTCAAGGCGGTGGGCATTGGGGACAATTTCAGTTTCGGTGCCGGCGGCCGTGGCAATGTGGACTTCCTGAAGGCGGAACACGCCCGGTTCGGGCTCACCATACTGGCCAGACCTCTGCTGAAACTGGAGGGGGAAATCGTCAGCAGTACGAATATCCGCCATGCCATCGCCGATGGGAATATGGACCTGGCCAACAAGATGCTGGGCCGTCCCTACGAAATCCACGGCAAGGTCATCAAGGGGGACCAGCGGGGGCGACTGTTAGGCTTTCCTACGGCCAATATGCAGCTGCTGGGCCGGAATATCGCCATTCCTTCTTTCGGGGTGTACGCCGGCCAGGTGCGGGTGAATAAGACCTTGTACGGTGCCATGGTGAACATCGGGGATAACCCAACCTTTGAAAACCAGCATACCCGCCTGGAAGCCCACCTGTTCAATTTTGACGGGGATCTGTACGGCAAAGAACTGCGGGTCAGATTGCTGCATAAGGTTCGGGACGAGATCAAATTCAAATCCAAAGACGAACTGATCACCCAGATGAAGAAAGATCAGCAGACGGTGCAGGGATTGCTGTAAGGGTGCAGTTGTAACATAACCTATTGACATCCCTACTCAGTCAGTGTAGTATGTATACATAATTAAATAAGTCATCGAGAGCAGTTGAGGGATTTGGCCCGATGAAGCTGCGGCAACCCCCATCGGGAAGGTGCCAATTCCAACAGGGAAACCTGACAGATGAACGCTTCAAGCTGATTAACGTCATCTGAAAGGATGACGTTTTTCTTTTCGCTAGTTTTCGGTGACGCAGAAAGGAAGATGTACTATGAACGTAAAGAAATGGATTGTTGGGGCTTTGACGCTGGTCACTGTAGCAGGGCTGGCAGCAGGCTGCGGCGACACGAAGAAGGAAGAAAAGAAAGCCGCTGCTCCCAAGGAAAAGACGAAGATCGTCGTAGGGACCACTCCCGGCTTCTCCGAACAGATTATGGAAGAAGTCAAGAAGGAAGCAGCTAAAAAAGGCCTGGAAATCGAAATCAAGACGTTCTCCGACTACGTGACTCCGAATACGGCTCTGGCTCAGAAGGATATCGACGTGAACTCCTTCCAACATGAACCGTTCCTGATTGCTTACAACAAGAAAAGCGGCACGAAGCTGGTCAGCATCGGCAAGACCTTCCTGGCTCCCCTGCGCCTGTACTCCAGCAAGATCAAAGACATCAAAGAACTGAAAGATGGGGACACCGTAGCCATCCCTAACGACCCCTCTAACGGCGGTCGGGCTATCCTGATGCTGAGCAAATTGGGCCTGCTGAAAGTGAAAACCGATGTGAAACCTACGGAACTGACTGTTGGGGATATTACGGAAAACCCGAAACACCTGAAGATTGTTGAACTGGAAGCTCCTCAGCTGCCCCGCAGCCTGGATGATACGGCTGCTTCCGTCATCAACGCCGACTATGCGAAATCTGCCGGCCTGCCTCTGGACAAAGTCATCGGCAAGGAAGACAATACTTCTCCGTACGTGAACATCATCGCTGCCCGTCCGGAAGACAAGGATAACCCTACTTACAAGAAGCTGGTAGATATCTATCATACTCAGCCTATCAAAGACTTTATCCTGAAGAACGCCAAAGGTGCTCTGGAACCTGCATGGTGATTCGGAGGGTCTGAACTATGCATAATCAGGAACAACAATTAGCCGGGCGTCTTGCCCGGCTGATTCAATGTAAGACAATCTCAAATTCCGATATCCACAAAGTGGACTGGAAGGAATTTGAAAAACTCCATGAAGTCTTGCGGGAATTCTACCCCCACATCTTCCAGCTTATGGAAGTGGACGAAGTAGGGGAGGCAGGCCTGCAGTTCTGTCTGAAAGGGACGGGCTCGGCTAAGCAACCCCTGCTGCTCATGAGCCATCAGGACGTAGTGGAAACCGGTGATCGTTCCCAATGGACGTTCGAGCCTTTTGGTGGAGAAATCATTGACGGCTGTGTCTGCGGCCGTGGCAGCACGGATTGCAAGCACCTGCTGTTGGCGGAAATGGAAGCTGTAGATGGCCTTCTGGCTCAGGGCTGGCGGCCGGACTACGACCTGTACATTTCTCTGGGTTTTGCGGAAGAAGTCTATTTGGAAAACGATGTGGACGGCGGCGAGCAGCTGACACGCAATCTGGAAAAGAAAGGTGTCCATCTGGGGGCTGTTGTTGACGAAGGCGCTGAAATTGAGAGGAAGAAAGACGGGACTGTAGTAGCCCATATCGGTTTAGCAGAAAAAAGCCCGGTGAATTACGAAATCTATAAGGACAGCGCCGGCGGCCACTCCAGCAAGCCCGGCCGTGGTACAGCCCTGGGAGCGGTAGCGAAAGCCATTGTGGCTATAGAGTCCCATCCGTTCCCCTATCGGCTGACGCCCCTGGCTAAAGCTCAACTGCAAGGTGCGGCGTTTACAGCAGCTGCGGACCGCAAGGCGATTTATGAAGATCCGGAAGCGCACTGGGAGGAATTGTGCCAGCTGGCTCTGGATGATCCGTCTTTGGATGCACTGCTGCACACGACCATTGCCTTTACCATGTCTTCTGCCAGCAATCAGCCCAACGTCCTGCCCAGTCATGCTACGGCGCAAATGAGCGTGCGCATCATGCAGGGGGATACGGTGGACAGCTGTATGGAATACTTCAAGCAGTTCCTGCCGGAAGGCGTGCAGATCCGCCATGTGTCCGGCAAGGATCCTCTTCCAGCCTCCAGCCCGGACAGCCACATCTGCAAGACGGCAGAAAAGGTCTTGAAAGCCATGTATGGGGATAAGGTCCATGTGGCGCCGTTCTTGTTCCTGGGTGGCACGGACAGCCATTATTACAAACGCATTGCAGATAACGTGATGCTCTTCAGCGGGTATCTGCGAGACGACCGCTGGGGCGGCATGCACCAGGTGAATGAGAAGATTCCCGTGGATGCCCTGCCTGCCAGTGTGGAGTTTTTCACCCGGCTGCTGAAAGAATATTGACATTCCTAGTAAATTAGTATATTATGAGTTCAAATTAATCAGCAGAACCCTAGTATAGGAAATTATAATTAACTTACACGTTTAACTCCGTAGGGGCGCCCCAGAGCGTAGCGGCGGTGCGCCCGTTAAAAATGTTGAATAGCCTGGATGCGGGTTTGCCGCCGGGGCCTGCAGCCCCTCTGGAAAACCCCTACGGGTTAGTGCAATATGCAAGTTATTTGCGGGTAGTCGTACTAGGACTCAGAAAGGAAGATGGATTATGAAATTGAAAAAGTGGATCGTAAGCACATTGGCAGTACTGACTGTAGCAGGGCTGGCCGCAGGCTGCGGCGACACGAAAAAGGAAGAAAAGAAGGCCGCTGCTCCGAAGGAAAAGACGAAGATTACTGTAGGGATCACTCCCGGGTACTCTGAACAGATTATGGAGGAAGTGAAGAAGGAAGCCGCCAAGCAGGGCCTGACTGTAGAGCTGAAGACCTTCTCCGACTACGTGACTCCTGATACGGCCCTGGCCCAGAAGGAAATCGACCTGAACTCCTTCCAACATGAACCGTTCCTGATGGCTTACAATAAGAAGAACGGCACGAAGCTGGTCAGCATCGGCAAAACCTATCTGGCTCCGCTGCGCCTGTTCTCTAATAAGATCAAAGACATCAAACAAATCAAAGACGGGGACACCATCGCTATCCCTAACGATCCTTCCAACGGTGGCCGGGCTATCCTGATGCTCAGCAAGCTGGGCCTCCTGAAGGTAAAAGCAGACGTGAAACCTACGGAACTGACCGTTGGCGATATTACGGAAAATCCGAAACACCTGAAAATCATGGAATTGGAAGCTGCCCAGCTGCCCCGCAGCCTGGATGATACGGCTGCTTCCGTCATCAATGCCGGCTATGCGAAATCCGCCGGCCTGAAAGCGGATAAAGTCATCGGCAAGGAAGACAATACGTCTCCGTACGTAAACATCATCGCTGCCCGGGAAGAAGACAAGGATAATCCGACCTACAAGAAATTCGTAAAGATCTTCCAAAGCCAGCCTATTAAAGACTACATCATCAAATTTGCCAAAGGCGACCTGGAACCCGCATGGTAATACCAAGAAGAGCCACTGTCACACAGACAGCGGCTCTTCTTTTTTGTCAGCTAGGCTGACTACCTAGCCCGCCGCAGGCGCCTCTTCGCTCTTCACTCTTTGCTCTTCGCTCTTCGCTCTATCGCTATATCCAAGTCTTCCATTTGACATTCCCCACCAACTCTCCTATACTATAGCTATGTATTGCACTACTATACTAAAGCAAATGAGGGGAGATTATTATGGGGATTTTTAATGGACTCTACAGAAATTCCTGGGCAAAAGCAGCGGCCGTAGCAATGGTTGGTGCTTCACTATTTATGGCAGGCTGCGGAGGCGGCACTAAGACGGCTTCCAAGGAGAGCAGTGGCAGCGGCAGCAAGAAACAGGTACTGACCATGGCTTCCACCAATGCCCCAAAGACTTTGAACCCGGTATCTGCTACGGATACTACGGCCCAGATGGCCGTCCGCATGATGTTTGATTCCCTGTTAGGGGAGCCGGAAGCCAATAAGTTTTCCAACCATCTGGCGGAAAGCTTTACTACGAAGGATAAGCAGACCTATACGGTCAAGCTGAACAAGAAGGCCAAGTGGACGGATGGCAAGCCCTTTACGGTGGACGATATCATCTTCTCCCTGAACCTGTATGCGAACCCGAAAGTGGAAACCTATTGGAACCAGTACTTCAAGTTTATCGAAGGGGTAAAGGACAACGGCAAGCTGGCTGAGGGCGTAAAGACTATTTCCGGACTGAAGAAGATTGATGATTATACCCTGGAATTCAAATGCAAAGTTCCTCTGGATGAGAACTATGTAAAAGAAAAAGTGGGCTTCAACATTCTCTATGTGCCGAAACATATTTACGAAAAGCTGGATCCCACGAAAATCAGTGCTGCCCAGGAGGCCAATAAACCGGCTGTATTCAATGGTCCGTACAAACTGGTGAAGCATGTTGCAAACGACCACCTGGAATTTGCGGCCAACGAGGAATATTTCCGGGGCAAACCGAAACTGAAGACGATTTTCATGAAGATCCAGAATGGCACGAACATGGTAGTGGACCTGAAAGCCGGCAAGGTACAGATGAGCTGCGGCGATGGCATCGGCAAGCTGCCTATGAAGGATGTGGAGCTGCTGAAGAAGGAAAAGCATCTGGTTGTCAAGAACGTGCCTTCCATGAACCCACAGGTTATGGAAATCAACAACAAGCATAAGGAATTCAACAAGGATTTCCGTCTGGCCCTGTGCTATGCCATCAACCGGAAGCAGATTGTGGATCAGATCTACAAAGGCTATTCTTATGTGAATCCCACGGTGTACACGAAGGCCAGCCCCGCCTTTGAGCCCAACGCCCTGAACCCGGAATACAATCCGGAAAAGGCTAAGGAACTGCTGAAAAAATCCGGCTTTGATCTGAACCGGGAACTGACCTTGCTGGTTCCTGTAGGCAACGTACCCAGAGAACAGTCGGCCGATATTATCGAACAGAATCTGCGGGCCATCGGCCTGAAAATCAAAGAACAAAAGATGGATTTCCCGACCTTGATCGGAGAGGTGAGAAAAGGGGAATTTGATTTTGCCCTCCGTGGCATGGATATGCAGGCTGATCCGGACTCCGGGGCAAGACTGTATCAGGCTGGGTCCCTGGGCAACTGGTCCTATGTGGATGATCCGAAGCTGACGGACATGTTCAACAAAGCAGCCTTGGAAGCGGATAGCGCCAAACGGATCACCATGTATAAAGACATCCAGAAGTATCTGGCCGAAAACCAGTTCCACATCGACCTGTACGGCGAAGAAGACTTCATCATTCAGGACAAAAATCTGGTAGGCGGTATCAAGCCCTACTGGTTCGGCAGCCTGGACAATATCCATGAGTGGTATTTCAAGTAAAATAAGCGAAGAGCGAAGAGTAAAGAGCGAAAAGGTGCCCCTGGCAGACACCTCTTCGCTCTTATCTCTTCTCTCTTCGCTTATTCCAAGCATGCCACCCCTCTGCCAGCACGTACGAGATGCCCAGGATCAGGCAATAGAATAACGGCTGGGGAAAAGACTCCAGACCGCCCATTTTCCTTATAATCAGCAGGCTCAGCTGGTCGATAAAGAAGGGGTGAATCAGGTAGATGACGAAACTCCGGTCGGACATGCGTTTCAGAGCTGTCTTGAAAGGATAGTTTTCCGTAGCCAGCAGGCTGGAAAAACACAGCACAGAGGCTATAGTGTACACCAAACCAGGAAGACTCAGCTGCTGCAGGTAGTTGATGGTGTTCTCATAGGGCATACCCCACAGGTTTGTCCAACGGTAGAAGATGAACGTATTCGTGCCGGCACTGGCCAGGAAAAACGCTATGAGAGCTTTCCGGTGTTCCGTAATGAGCCTCTGGAAGCTATCATAGTGCCGGGCAATGACGCCACCCAGCATGAAGATGAACAGGTAGAAGAAGCAGAAATAGTTCAGCCGGTAATTGCACAGATTCAGTAGGATGGGGGAAGCAGCAATCCATTTGGGATATACCCAGAAATGGAAGCTGAACTGGTACAGGGCCACCTGGGCTGCAAACAGGATGGGCAGGGCGATTTTCAGCCCTATGTGCTCCATGGCCTTCATAAGCAGCCGCCACAAGGGAAACAGCAGATAGAACCACAACAGCAGCACCAGGAAGTAGATGTGGTATTCCCCTGTGCCGAAGAACAGGGCAAAGGCAATCTGATCAGGTGCCAGCAGGCTCCAGTCCCGGGCAAAGAACGCGTTATAGGCTATGTACAACAGGGTATACAG
>OMUE01000041.1 GCA_900314165.1 uncultured Acidaminococcus sp. | reverse complement strand
AAGAGTGGCTCAAAAATTCGTGAGCAAGTGGCTCACTTTTTGGTTGACATTCACAGAAGAAATAAAAAATATCGTTGGAGACCGTTTGAAAGAAAATGAAATCTATCGTAAAAAAATTGCAGAAGAGGGAGAAGGAAAACGTTGCTGGAAAATGCAGTATGACGCTTTCCATATGGATATCCTGCCATGTGTACCCAGGAATGTAATATATGAAGAACCAGATTCCACAGACATCCGTTTGACCCATAAAAATGAAAGACAACAATATGAAGATCGTTATAGCAATCCGTACGGGTATAGGATCTGGTTCGAAAAAAGAATGAAAGAAAGCCTTGAAGCAAATTTAAGAGAATTTTCTATTCGGAATCAAGTTGATATCAAAGAGGTTCCTACATATCGAGTTCCAACTCCATTAAGGATGGCTGTTCAGTTGTTGAAACGTCATCGTGATATTATGTTTCAACATGATGTGGAGAATAAACCGATTTCTATAATCATAACTACCCTGGCTGCCGAAGCCTATACAGGAGAGTCCAGTATTTATGAAGCACTTTGCCAATGTTTAAAGAATATGAGTTCTTTTATAATCACAGTGGACGGAGTTGATTGGATTCCAAACCCTGTGATGAAGCAAGAAAATTTTGCTGATAAGTGGCAAATTCATCCTGAAAGAAAAAGAGCTTTTTACGAATGGCTTAGGAAGGCACAGAACGATTTAATTACTGCTCCATTGTCTACCTTGGGATTGGAAAACATAAAATCTCTCTATGCGGATTGTCTTGGTGAAGCACCGGTTAATCGAGCATTTAAAAACATTGGCATTGATCAAAGAGTGAACAGAGATAACAATCATCTGTATATGGATGGCCTTCAAAGGGGCTTGACTAACGAATTACGTCCCAATAGCATTCCAGTCAAGAAACATACTTTTTATGGTAAAGAGTAAAAGAATATTTTTTCGTCAACGACCGATTTCCTTGATAAAACAAAAGATGAATTTACGACAGCTGTTTCCAGAAGCAAAATGTGAGGTGAAGCGAAATCTGATGATTTGGATGGGCGAGATTAAGCCTTCTCCATTGTCCCGAAACTATCACATTAAACTTATCTTTAATACTGCTAAAAGTATAAGGCCCAAAGTAATTTTATATGGAGAAATCCCTGGAATCGAACGAACCGATTTTCCACATTATTTTCATAAAGATGTGGAAGCAAAATGGGTTGAGATTTGTTTGTATCGTTTTAGGGAATTTGATTATCGGAAAGATTTAATATCGGATACTATAATTCCATGGGTAGCAGATTGGCTTTTGTATTATGAACTATGGCTGGCAACGGGAGAATGGCTTGGTGGAGGACATGGATCTCCCAGTGTAAATAATAGCCATTAATCAGATAGGGGTATTCTTCCCCTTTCCTCCCATCCCTCCTATCTTTCTTCCTCAATTTATGATATGATAATTCTATTCAAGTTTTTGAACTTGAAGCCTGTCTTTACAACCTTTTGGTTCAATTTTTTTGAACTTCCAATGCTGACTTAATGGTGCCCATCATTTTTCCGGAAATGGTGGGAATCGTCTTTTTATAACGTGCCTGATTATATCAATTTCTCTGGGGAGCAACCATGACTGATAAAAAAGTAGCCGTCATCATTCCGATTTATCATCCAGATTCCAAATTCAATGCCCTGTTACAGAAACTGCATGAACAGAAAGATATAGCATTTGACCTATATATTGTTGATTCTGGTTCGACTCTTAATGATTATGAAGCGGATCTGGAAGGACTTTCTTATCATATTGAGAAGACCAATCCCCAGGAATTCAATCATGGTGGAACCAGACGGAAAGCTGCGGAACAATGTAAAGGATATCCTTTTCTGATTTACATGACCCAGGATGCCATTCCTGCTGATGAATATGCCCTGGCTCATTTGATTGCACTATTTGAAAAGGATGCACAAATTGGATGTGCTTATGGCCGACAGCTTCCGAATCCAGATGCAAGCGTTATGGCTGCACATGCCAGGCTGTTCAATTATCCGGAAAAAAGCCAGCTGAAAGAATTAAAGGATGCGAAAAAGCTGGGAATCAAAGCTGCATTCCTTTCTGATACGTTTGCTGCCTATCGAAATGAAGCGTTGCAGGCAGTTGGGAACTTTCCTTCTCATGTTATTTTGGGGGAGGATAGTGTAGTAGCTGCTAAAATGATTTTAGCCGGTTGGAAAATTGCCTATGTTGCAGATGCTCAGGTATATCATTCCCATAACTATACAATTCTTCAGGAATTCAAGCGTTATTTCGATACAGGAGCTTTCCACGCCGAAGAACCCTGGATCAGAGAAAAATTCGGAAAAGCAGAGGGAGAGGGAAAGCGTTTCGTTGTTTCTGAAGTCCGCTATATCCTTCAACATAATCCCCTTTTATTGCCGGGAATGGTTGTCCGGGATGGGATGAAGTTTCTGGGGTATCGGCTTGGAATTAAAGAAAAATGCTTATCTATCGGCTTGAAAAAGAAAATCAGTATGAACCCACGCTACTGGGAGTAAGGATCAGGGATGCAGAGAACCTTTAGTTTAATTGTTGCCACTTGTGGCAGAGATAAAGAAGTTGATAGGCTACTGGAAAGCTTTGCTAAGCTTGATTATAATTAGAACTTGGTTGGAATCTACAACCCATTATCCAGAGGAATAAGGACTTTTCGTGTTACCTCCTTCGGAATAGAGAAATAAATAAACTGTTCATTGTGCATTAGGAGCTGATTCATAAGTATGAAGAAAAAAATGAAGGTACTCAGTACTGAAGAGTTGCGGAAGGCTGAACTTGACATTTTAAAATGTATTGCTGAATTTTGTGATCAAAAAGGTTTAAGATATAATCTATGTGGCGGAACCTTATTGGGGGCAGTACGACATCATGGCTTTATCCCATGGGACGACGATATAGATATTCAAATGCCTCGTCCCGATTATATACGATTTGTTAGCGAGTTTAATGGATTTAACGACAATTATGTTGTAAAATCAATAGAAAATGACAGAAATTATTGGCAAACCTATGCAAAGATAATGGATAAACGAATCTACTTAAAAGATGATATGCTCCGTATTCCTGAATCTGATCAACGCGTATTGGTTGATTGTTTCCCTGTGGATGGATTGCCAGTAAATCGAGAAAGTCAAAAGAAGCTTTTCCGGGAACAGGAATTTCTGCACATCTTGTATGCCGGTAGCTCTTATAATTACAAAAAAAGTAAAAGATATATTGACAGTGCTGATTCTTTAGGAGAAATCAAAGAATTTTTCAGAACGTGCTTTAAATATCTTGCAATTACTTTATTTCGTTGCTTCCCCAGGAATAAAATCATAAAATTAATCAACAAAAATGCTTCTAAAATTTCTTTTGAAACATCTGATGAAGTAGCTTCTATTGTGGATTGTCATTGGGGCTGTGAAAAAGAGCGGATGCCACGGAAAGAATATGAAAAGCGTCAGAAGTTTCAATTTGAAGGGGAACAGTTCTGGGGGACAAGTGCCTATGATCTTTATTTGACTAATTTGTATGGGGATTATATGACACCCCCTCCCAAAGATAAACAGGTTTCCCATCATGGGTTTACTGCATACTGGATTGATGAAAAAAACTAAATAACGAATAGGAGTTGATTTTTAGATGAATATTGCATTATTGATGATGGGCGGTTCAGGAACACGATTTGGGGCAGATATTCCTAAACAGTATATCCTGATAAAAAATAAACCAATTTTTTCTTATATCCTAGGTAAACTGAATGAAGTTCCGGATATCGATAAAATTATTGTTGTTTCTCATCATGATTGGATTGATTATGTCAATGAATGGATAGATCGTATTCATGCAGATAAAGTTGCAAAGGTTGTGGCTGGAGGCGATTCCCGTTCTGAATCTGTTCTTTGTGGACTACAGGCGGCAGCTTCTTTTGCAACAGATGATGATGTTGTTCTGATTCATGATGCCACGCATCCCTATGTGGATGAAGAAGGGATGGCTGGGTGCATTGAGGGAGTTAAACGTTACGGCGCTGCAACTTTGGGTGCGCTGCAGTATGACACTTGTTATGAAAAGAACAAGGATGGTTTTGTGACAGGTGTCATTCCTCGCGAAAACGTTGTTTCTGCCGGATCACCAGAATGTTTTCGCTTTGGACAGATTTATAAAATTTATTCCGAAGCGACAAAAGAAGAATTGAATCACATGACTTGTGCCGGTGCGTTGGCATTAGAACATGGTATTAAAATGATTATTGTTCCTCTACATTATATGAATCTCAAAATCACCTATCGCAGTGATATGGATATCTTCAAAAAAATTATTAACACTTATTTCTTTGAAGAGAAATAAGGTGCTAGAAAGGAACTTCCGAATGAAAAATCGTATCCAGGAATTGGTGGAATTGTACAAGAATGGTGCACCTGTTGCTTTACCTTCTTATTGTACAGGAAACAAGCGGGTCATTGAATCTATTCTAAATTACTATAAAGATACACAAGATTATGTTCTTCTAGAGGCTACATCTAATCAAGTCAACCAGTTTGGAGGATATACGGGAAGAAAACCTGCCGATTATAAAAACATGGTCCTTTCTTTAGCGGAAAAAGTGGGAATGGATGCAAAAAGAATCCTTCTAGGAGGAGATCACCTGGGACCGTTGATTTGGTGTAGCAAACCGGAGAAAGAAGCGATGTCTAAAGCTGTTGAACTGGTTAAAATGTTTGTAGCAGCTGGCTATCAGAAAATCCATTTGGATACTAGTATGAAACTGGGGGATGATCCGGCGGATAAACCTCTTTCGAGAGATAAAGTTGCTCAGCGGGGGGCAGTCCTGTTTAAAGCCTGTGAAGACACCTTTGCAGAATTAAGACGGAGACAGCCCGATGCTGTTCATCCTGTTTATATCATTGGCAGTGAAGTTCCTATTCCTGGTGGGGCTTCCGGTGAAGAAGTAGAGGATGCCAGCGTAACAAAGGTAGAAGTTTTTATGGCAACAATCCAGGCTTATGAAAGAGAATTCCAAAAACAGGGTATCAATGATGCTTTTGATCATATTATGGGTATTGTTGTTCAGCCTGGTGTGGAATATGATAATGACAGTGTTGTAGAATTTGATCCTGACAAGGCGAAAAAACTGGCTGCAGCTATTCGCACACAGCAATATATGGTGTTTGAAGGGCATTCTACGGATTATCAAACTCCAGAAAAATTGAAAGAAATGGCACAGAATGGGGTATTTGTCTTGAAAGTAGGGCCTGCTTTGACATTTGCTTATCGAGAAGCTCTGACAGGTATGGAGAATATATTGCATGCTCTGCAGGGATATCAGGGGCTTACAACAAAACTCCTGGAAGCAATGGATGTGGATAATCACAACTGGCTGACACATTATCACAATAGCCATCCTCTTGTTGTCTACCAGAAATACAGTTTTTCTGATCGCTGTCGGTATTATCTGGATGTACCGGAGGTAAATCAGGAAATCGGGCGTTTAAAGAAATTATTTGATGGTACTGAGATCCCTCTTTTCCTGGTTCACCAGTATCTGCCTCTACAGTATTATAAATTGCGCAACCATAAGATTCCTTTGACTTTTGATGCCATTGTGAACGATATGGTAGGATTGGTTTTGGATAATTACCGTTATGCTGCCGGGGCTGATATTCGGCATGAATTTTATGTGTAGAAGAAAGTGAGAAATCAGGAATGCTTCATCTGGCTGATCGTTTAAATAACTGTCTATATGCTGAAGATGTGGATTTATACAGCAAAGATTTTCAAGATACATTTACGGGAAAGTCCATCCTAGTAACAGGAGCCAGTGGGCTTATTGGGCTTCCTCTGATTGATTTACTGATGCATTTGGACGATATACAGGTCTTTGGCCTATGTCGAAATGGTGCATATGCAGAACGTGTTTTTGCTCCTTATAAAAAAGAACAGCGATTTCATCTGCTGCTTGGGAATGTGGACACCTTTGATTTCTCCTCTTGTCATTTTGATTATATTATCCATGCAGCTAGCTCTGCTGATCCCCATTCAATTGCAGTGGATCCAGTAGGGGTCATGAAAGCCAATATTGGCGGCATTGTAAATCTATTGGAATACGGAAAAAATCATTCCTCTCGTATCTTGTATATATCTTCTGGAGAAATCTACGGCCAGGATGTGTTACACAGAGGCAGATTCATGGAGGATAACTATGGCTATGTGGATACTAAACGCCCTCGTTCTTCCTATCCAGAGAGTAAAAGAGCAGCAGAAACTTTCTGCATTTCTTACAATGAGGAGTATGATGTAGATATAGTTGTAGGGCGGCAATGCCATGTCTATGGCCCAACAATGAAGCCAACAGATACCCGTGTCTTAGCAGAGTTTATTCTGGATGCAGTTCAAGGGAAACCTATTGTTATGAAAAGTGAAGGGTTGCAGCAGCGTTCTCTTTGTTATGTCTTTGACGCGGTAAATGCATTTCTTTTTCTCCTGTCCAAAGCGCCAAGCGGAGCGTTCTATAATATTACCGGCGGGGAAGATTCGGTTAAAAGAATTCGGGAAATGGCGGCAGTTATTGGTAATGTAGGGAATATTCCTACAGAAATAAAGCCTATCCCATTAAATGACTTTAATCAATATGCCGGTTTTGATCATGCTCATTTGGATGCCGAAAAATTGATGGAATTAGGCTGGAGACCAAAAAGAAATTTTGAGGATGGAGTAAAAAGAACGATTGAAATAATGCAAGGCTGACTAGCTATGAATTCTATACTTATAAAGGGACAAAAAGCATGAAACCTCAAATTATAATTCTCCTCAGTACCTGGAATGGTGAAAAATATTTACGGCAGCAGCTGGATAGTCTTTTGTCACAGACCGTTATTGATAGGATGCAAATTCTGGTGCGGGATGATGGATCCAGTGACGAGACTGTTGCTATTTTGAAAGAATATGAGAAGACGGGTAAGCTGACTTTTTATCAGGGAAAGAACTTGGGATCTACCCAGAGCTTCTTCCAGTTACTGATTGATGCTCCAAAAGCTGACTATTATGCATTTTGTGATCAGGATGATTACTGGCTGAAAGAAAAAGTAGGAAAAGCTGTTCAGGGAATCGAAAAAATTCAAGAGCCGGCTTTATATTGTTCTCGAAAAATCATTGTAGATCAAGATCTCCATGAATTGCCCCGGAGCGATGTAGATCCTTCTATGTCTGTTCTGGATAATTTTATTCGTAATAATAAAGCGTTCGGATGTACTATGGTGATTAATCATAAGTTACGAGAAATTTTTTTGCGGTATCGGCCCCAAATGGTGCCCTTTCATGATTCCTGGATTTATAAACTGGCTCTGTTTTTTGGGAAAGTAGTTTACTCCCGGGAATCCTATATCAAGTACAGACAGCATGGGAATAATGTGACAGGTGCTGAAGCCCACGGAATACAGCTTTTACTTAAACGACTCAAACATTTTGACCCCACATTTCATCGTTACCGTGATCGCGGTCCTCGAGGCATGATTGCATATGCTACAGAATTACTTGCTGGTTACGATGATATCCTGAAACCGGAAGATAAAAAAATTCTTATCGAACTTCGGGATATTAAGAAATCTTTTTCTAATCGTCTGCATATTTTCCTGACACCGGGTCTGGGGATGTCTCCGTTATACGAGTATTTGGGTTTGAAGCTCTTTATCCTGTTGGGATGGGTATGAAGGAATCGGCGTCAATTGTCAATAAAGGGCAAAAGAATTAAAGTCAGCGTATCTGTTATATTTAGGATATCCTTATCAGAGAAGCACTCCATGGACATGCCCTTTGGAATGAAATCCCTCAGCAAAACATTGTGACGTTCGTTCCAGGCCCGCTCCCACTAGCTGTATGGATGCGAAGGGAAAGCCATTGGCAATGCAGAGCCTGAATCATGTCATGCGTTCTTTCAAAAAATGATGGCGGCTGGGTGTATGTACGTCCTCGATTGTGTAAAAATGAATGCTATTCATAGTGATTGCTCCTTTGTTGATGATTTGTTGCAAAACCATTTTAATTTGAAGCTTCACTATGGATTTTTGTTTTTTGGTTAATTGTTCAAATTCATTTTACAACGTACCTTAGCTTTAAAAAGGAGGAAATCAATGAAGTTAGCGGGAATTGTAACTCTTTATTATCCAGGTCCAGAAGTTATTGATCATATATTATCTTATTTAACCGAACTAGATTATCTTTATATTTTTGATAATAGCGAGAGTCCCGATTCAAATATTCAAAAACACCTAGCTTCATTGCCGCATATACAATATATATCATATAAAAAGAATATGGGGATTTCTTATGTGCTTAATTATGCTTTAAGAAAATCTCAATTGGCAGGGTATGAGTTTTTATTAACAATGGATCAAGATAGCTCGTTTCCAAATGGATCACTTGGACAATATAAAAGAGATATCTTAAAATACGAGCATTTAAAGCCATCAACAGTTGGAATGTATTGTGTCTATTATACTGGTTCAGTTGAACCAAATAATAAAATCGATAAGATACGAAATGTAGATATAGCAATTACGTCAGGGTCTATATTACCGGTTAATTTAGCTGTTCAATGCGGTGGATTTGATGAGAATTTATTTATTGATGAAGTCGATTTTGAATATTGCTATAGAGTTAAGCAAAAAGGATTTAAAATCGTAGAATTTCCTCAAATCACGTTGAATCATTCATTGGGTAATCCAACCGAACATTGCATATTTGGTCATTGTTTTACCACATATAATCATAATGCATTAAGAAGATATTATATAACTCGTAATAAAATATATGTTGCAAAAAAATATCCTCAAATTAGATGGCGTTATATCAAAAGTATTATAAGAGGGGATATATCTGTATTACTTGTAGAAAAAAATAAAGCATCTAAGATTTACATGAGCTTAAAAGGACTCATAGATGGAATATTAGATCATATGGGAAAATATCCTACTACTTAGGGAGTTAAAATGGAAAAGGAATTTATTATATGGATTTCATCATCTGGAAACAGTTATAGTTTTATTTATATTTTATTTTTGATCTTTTTATTACTAACTGTCATTTGTCTTTCATTCTCTAAATTTGATATATTATATCCTCCTTTTATTGGGACAACTTCTTTTACATTTTGTATGGGATTAGCATCGCTATATACTAGTAACTGGAATCTACCTATGCATTTTAATACTGCAATTATTTTGATAGTAATGATTACATTATTTAATCTTGGTGGATTTTTGGCTACTAAAACAAGTGAAAAAATAAAAACTCAGACGAATAGCGTAATTTATAACTCTGGTTTAATTGAAGATGTAGATATTCCAATGAATTTTTGGCTAATCACGATATTGCTATTCTTGGTATGCTTGTACCTGAATTATAAAGAATTTCTTAATTTGGCAAGCATTGTAACAGGTAGCCAAAAAATTTCAGAAATGCTTTTTCCTGTAACCGTTGGAATAGCGCAGGGAAAAATAAAGTTTAGCAAATTATTTTTCTATAATTTAATTTTAGCTAAATCTATTTCATATATAAGTGTTTTATTTTTTTACTATAGCTTTTTAAATAAAAAATATTACTCTTGTTTTAAATGGGCTGCTTTGATATTGTTCTATTTTCCATTCATTCTTTTAACAGCTGGTCGACAACTTTTTCTATATTTTATATTGTTTTCTTTAATTAGCTTGATTATGATACTTCGGAAAAAAGAGGTAATACATAAAGGTATAAACGAGATGTTTATAATGTTACCTTTTTTCTTTGGATTTCTTTTGTTTTTTTTAAGTGTTGGTGTTTTAAATGGAAAAATCAATTCTGATTTAGGATTTTTTAGAGTCTTAGTCCATTATGCTGGAATTAATATATCAGCATTTGATGTGTATATTAATGAAATGAATATACCTGATCCTAATTATATTGGAATGATGACTTTAAATGCAGTCAATGCAATAGTTAATCATTTTGGGTTTGATATTCCGAAAGGAGTCACATATATTCCATTGTTTGTAGATTTTGGCAGTATAACTACGAATGTTTATACTGCTTTGATGCGGTATATTTCTGATTATGGCTTTCTAGGTTGTGGAATCATCCTGTTTTTATTAGGCTTCGGATATACTTTTTTTTATGAATTAATTTCCTTGTCAAATTATAAAGATTGGATGGTGTTATTGTATGCCTTTGTATCTTATCCTATTTTTCTAATAGCTAGAGAAGAAAGATTCTTTAATGAAATCCTTGCGTCAAGAACAGTTTACACGTTTATTATTATGATGGTGTTCTACAAATTAATTAAGACTATCAATAGAGGGAGAGAAGTAGCAAAATGAAAAATGTAAAATACATGCTATCTAAGTGGTATGTTGTGTTAATATGCGCCTTGATAACTTCTGGTCTGCTTTATGTTGAGAAAAGTAAAGTAAATCCCAGTGTACAACAAACAGGAGATATAATTTTTACACGAACAGTTAAATTTAATAAAGTTCCAACTTTTACGGAAGGACAAACAACTACTGAAATCAATCTCTCTAAGATCATGAAAATGGCTTCAAGTCAAGAATATATGATCAAAATGTTAGAAGATAATTTTAGAACATCGAAGTTAGATAAAAGTCTAGATAAGATGAGTAATTTAAATAAACTGATTTGGGTTGATAAACATTTTTACGTTGAAAAAGTAGGCCCAGGAGTTTATGAACTGGTTATGAAATATTCTAGAAATGATCCCAAAGATGCTGAATATATAATTGATAATAGTACTGCTTTAATTGAAACCTACGAAAAGGCTTTTCAAGAATCTGCAAAGATGCTCACTCCTGATACGAGCTTTGCCGAAATCAAAAAATATGATATTATCGAGAATATCTCAACTAACACCGAATCCAATATTAATAAGAAATATGCGATCGTTGGTTTTGTCTTAGGGGCTTTAATTGGAATTGTGATAGTCATGGTATGGAATGTGTACCATGTGAAAGCATAATTATTATCAAACTGTTGTGCAAAGATCTAAAGGAGTGTCACTATGAGATTTAAAGGTATTTTACAAAATATATCCTATTCCCTCATAGCTAACTTATTTTCTCTTTGTGTTTCTGTTTTCATGGTCAGCTTTGTTCCGAAGTTTTTAAGCATTGACGACTATGGAACCTGGCAATTGTTTCTCTTTTACTATTCTTACTTGGGATTTTTTGCCTTTGGCCTCGAGGACGGTATCTATCTTCGCTATGCTGGCAAAAATTTCGATGAGCTAGATCCTAAAACAATGTCGGGTCAATACTATATTGATCTAGCCTTCCAAGTTTTTATGGCGATAACCGTTTCTTTCTATTGCGGCTTTCTCGTTTCTGATCCTGCGAAGCGAATGGCATTGACTTGTGCAATCTGGCTTTCTCCATTGGCTCATTTGTATGGATTATCCAGTATTATCCTGCAAATTACTAACCGCATAAAAAATTACGCTGTAATGGTTTTCACAGAACGGTTCGTGCTGTTTTCCGTAGTATGCATTTTGCTCTTTTTGGGACTGAATCAGTTCAAGTATTTTTACGTAGCACAATGTTTATCGATTACCACAATCGCTTTCATTGCTGCCTATTATTGCAGAAGGTTCTTGGTTCCCCGATTTTATTCTCTGAAAGAAACGCTGCATGAAGCCTGGAGAAATATAACTGTAGGGATTAAGCTCCTTTTTGCCAATATTTCGGGGATGTTGATGATTGGCATAGTACGGTATGGTATCTCATTGGGATGGAATGTTGCTACTTTTGGCAAAGTCTCTTTGACATTGGGAATTTCGAACTTCATGATGGTTTTCATCAATGCTTTGAGTGTGGTATTTTTTCCTATCCTCAAACGAATGGATGAAACCCAGCGCTCTGAAACATACATTAAGATTCGTGCACTATTGACCTTGGCACTTTATACAGCACTCTTCGGATATTACCCGTTAAAACTCATTTTAACCTGGTGGCTGCCTAAGTATCGAGATAGTCTTGTCTATATGACAATCTTATTTCCAATGTGTTTTTTCGAAAGCAAAGTCGGCCTTTTGATCAATACATACCTGAAAAGCATGCGGAAAGAAACTTTGATGTTTGCCATCAATGCCGGTTGTGTTGTATTATCTGCGATTACTACACTTTTTACGGTAGGGTATTTAAAAAATTTAAATTTAACGGTTTTATCCATCGTATGCATTTCAGCCATTCGCTGTATGATAGCAGAATACTTGCTGCAAAACATGCTGCAGATTTCATTGATTAAAGGTATGGTTACGGATGTAATCATTGCTGTAATTTTTATTGCTTCTGGATGGTATTTAAACCTTCAGACGGCGTTTCTGATTTACGGGTGTGTTTATCTGCTGTTTGTGTTATCGAATTGGAGAAAATACAAGAAGTTGGTAAATGTTATGCGTAAATAAATTAAGGAATTTTTTTTAGCACTCTATTCTCTATATAATTGAGAGGGGAAGAATTGTTGCAATCTGATACTACGCTTTTACATCAAGTGCATATATCACGTAACTCTTCGTTGGAAGCCCTACGCTTGGTAGCCATGGCAATCATCATCTTCCACCATTTTGTGGTCCATGGAATCTTTCCAGCAGTGAACATTCAGCAACACCACACTTTTGGGGTGCTGATTTCCCTGTTGGTAGGGTGGGGTGGCTACTTGGGAAACAGCCTGTTCATTTTAATGACGGGCTATTTTTCTGTGCGGAAGAAGTTGTCTGTGAAGCGGCTGGCTATGCTGCTGGGGGCCATGATTTTCTATTCTGTGGGCATTGCCTTGATTTGGAAGAGTCAGCACCGATTACCGCCGGAAGGGATGAAACAGGCACTGTTTCCTTTCTGGTATGGGTATAACTGGTTCGTGGCCTGCTATCTGCTGTTCATGCCGCTGACGTCTTTTTTCAATCAATTGCTGCGGCAGCTGAGCAAGATGCAGTATCTGGGACTGGTGGTTCTGGAATATTTCCTGTATTGTGTCATGCCGACGTTCCATGGGGATTCTTTTTCCAATGCGCCGATCTTGCAGTTTGTAATGATGTATTGCATCGGTGGCTATCTGCAGCTGCACGGGTTCAAGCAGGAAAAGCTGCATAAGGTAGGAACCTGGGTACTGCTGACAGTCGTTCTGGTGGTAATGACGGATGTGGCTGTGGTTCGGCAGTGGCTGAAAGGATATGATATCTGGCGGTTCGTGTATCTGCTGAGTTCAGGGACGGCAGTAACCCTATTCATGGCTGCGGTTTGCCATAAGCCTTTTACCAGCACCAAAATCAACAAGCTGGCCGGATCGGTGCTGGGGGTCTATCTGATCCACGACAATCCGTTGGTACGACCGTTCTTGTGGAGAGAACTGCTGCCCAATGTGGCATTTTTGGATAAAGAATATTTTGTCCTTTTCTTGGTGGTAAAGGTGGCAGCTGTGTATGCCATTTGCCTAGGAATCGACCTGGTGTTAAGGCCGGACTATAATTGACCCAAAGGGCCGGAAAAAAATGACCCACCTCA
>OMUE01000089.1 GCA_900314165.1 uncultured Acidaminococcus sp. | reverse complement strand
AGGGGAGGGGAACCGTTGCGGATGCAACGGTGGTGGGGCTGTGCGGAGCACTCTGTGCTTTATTCCGTCAGCTCTGCTGACTACCTTGCCCGCCGCAGGCGCCTCTTCGCTCTTTACTTTTCGCTCTTCGCTTTATAAAGCTTATTCCCCTCTCAATATCCTCAAGAACTCCGCCTCATCCAGAATCGGAATCCCTAATGTCTGAGCCTTGGTGTATTTGCTGCCGGGGTCCGCGCCGGCTACTACGTAGTTCGTCTTCTTGCTGACGGAACTGGTGACCTTAGCCCCTACATCCATAGCCATAGTCTGGGCCGTAGCTCTGTCCAGAGTGGGCAGCGTCCCCGTAAACACCATAGTCTTGCCATAGAAGGGATGATCCGTATTGGCGGAGGGCCCCGTGGTCATCTTCATGTTCAGGCCCAGTTCCTTCAACCGTTCCAGGTAATCCTTGTTGCCGGGGTCTGCGAACCAGGTCACAACACTTTCCGCAATGACAGGTCCGATATCCGGAATAGCCGCCAGTTCGGCCTGACCGGCCTGGGCCAGCTTGTCCATGTCTCCATACACAATGGCCAGGGTCCGGGCCACTTTCGCCCCTACGTGGCGGATGCCCAGGGCAAACAGCAATTTATCCAGGCTCTGCTCTTTGCTGTTAGCAATAGCCGTAATCAGGTTGTCCGCAGACTTCTGGCCCATGCGGTCCAGCTTCACCAGCTGTTCTGCCGTCAGCAGGTACAGGTCGCTGGGGTCCTTGACCAGGCCGTTGGCCTGCAGCTGAGCCAACACGCTGGGCCCGCAGCCATCGATGTTCATGGCATCCCGGCTCGTAAAGTGGATGAGGCCTTCTCTGCCCAGAGCCGGGCAATGGGGATTCGTGCAGCGGATCGCCGCCTCCCCTTCCTTCCGTTCCACGGGCCAGCCGCATTCCGGGCATTCTGTGGGCATCTGGTAAGGCACTTCCTTGCCCGTACGCTTTTCCACCACCACTTTCAGCACTTCCGGAATAATTTCGGCGGCCTTGTTGATGATGACCCGATCTCCGATGCGGATGTCTTTTTCTTTAATGAAGTCTTCGTTATGCAGAGTGGCCCGGCTGATAGTGCTGCCGGACAGTCTTACCGGCGTCAGCACGGCCGTAGGAGTCAGCACCCCTGTACGCCCTACCTGGATGACGATGTCTTCCAGAGTGGTTTCCGCCTGTTCCGGCGGGAATTTATAGGCCATGGCCCAACGGGGATCCTTGCCCGTGGCGCCCAGGATATTCTGCTGCCATACGGCGTTGACCTTGACCACCACGCCGTCCGTATCGTAGCCTAGAGAGGCTCTCCGCGCCCCGTGCTTTTTGATGAGCTCGTTGGCTTCCTGGATGGTCTTCACCTTCGTGCGACCTTCCGTGGTGGTAAAACCGTACTGCTGCAGCATATCCATGGAATCATTATGAGTGGGCAAAGCCCCGGTGCCTACGCCGTAAGCAAAGAATGCCAGGGAACGTTGGGCCGTCACCTGGGAATCCAGTTGCCGGAGAGAACCGGCCGCCGCATTCCTGCAGTTGGCAAATTCCTTTTCCCCGTTTTCCACCCGTTCTTCATTGAGTTTCATGAAGGCGTGACGGGGCATGTACACTTCGCCCCGTACGTCCAGGATTTCAGGAATAGCCATACCGGGAATGGGCTTCAGCACCTTCGGCACGTTGCCGATGGTCCGCACGTTTTCCGTGACGTTTTCACCGGTGACCCCGTCGCCCCGGGTGGCAGCCCGGACAAAACGGCCATTTTCGTAAATAATGCTGCAGGCCAGGCCGTCGATTTTCGGTTCCACTACGTATTCCACGTCCGTACCTTCCGGCAGGCCTTCGTGAACCCGACGGTCAAAGTCTTCCATTTCTTCAGCAGAAAAGGCATTGGCCAGGCTCAACAGAGGGGTAATGTGTTTCACTTCCGTGAAGCCGGTCTTAACCCGGCCGCCTACCTTCTGGGTGGGAGAATCCGGCGTAATGAGCTCCGGATACAGGCCTTCCAGCTCCCGCAGCTGCCGCATCATACCGTCGTATTCGGCGTCCGTAATGGAGGGCATGTCCTGCACATAGTACAGATAGGAATTTTTTGCCAGTTCAGCCCGCAGTTCCTGCACCCGGACTGCAGCCTGTTCTTTTGTCATCTCAGCCATGGTAAGGCCTCCTTATATCTTTGCCAATATCCCGTACTTGGTAGCCAGCTTCTTGACGCCGCTGCCGGGGAAGGCCACGGTGACCACTTGGCCCCCGTCATCCGGTTTCACTTCTATGATCGTTCCTACGCCGAATTTCTTGTGCCGGCACTTATCACCCGTGTGGAATTCCGGCACTGCAGCGCCCTCCGGCACAAAGCCGCCGGGTTTCTGAGCTCTGCCTGCCAAGCTGCCCCGATTCTGGGCAATGGTCCGCAGGCCGCTCTGAGGCTGCCGGAAATAACTGCCGCTGCCCGTGCCCCGGGCATAATTGCCGTAGTGCCTTGCTCCATCCCGCATGAGATTATGGGGAATCTCATCCAGGAACCGGGAAGGTGGGTACATGACCACATGGCCGTACTGCATGCGGCTCTTGCAATTGGTCAGGTACAGCCGTTTCTTGGCCCGGGTAATGCCCACGTAGCACAGCCGCCGTTCTTCTTCCAGCTGGCTGTCGTCATCCATGGCCCGCTGGCCCGGGAACAGGCCGTCTTCCATGCCACCCATGAACACCACCGGGAATTCCAGCCCTTTGGCAGAATGCAGCGTCATAAGGGTCACAGAATCCTGGCTCAATTTTGCATCGTCGATATCGGACACCAGGGCCACATGGTTCAGGAAATCCTCCAGAGTTTTCTGGCTTTCGTCCGTATCATCCTTGGCAAATTCGTCTGCAATGCGGGTAAATTCACTCAGGTTATCCAGCCGGCTCTTAGACTGGTCCGTATTTTCCAGACGCAGGGCTTCCACGTAGCCGCTGTCCTGCAGGACCCGTTCCATGAGCTCTTTCACCGGCAGGTCGTCCTTTACAGCGGCCAGTTCCTGGATCATATCGCTGAATTTGCGGATCTTCGTCACAGACCGGCCCAGGATCTGCTGGGCATCGTCCCGTTCCAGCACCTGTCCCAGGCTCAGGCCCGTAGTCTCCAGCAGCTTCCGCAGCTTGGCGATGGTGGCCGCCCCGATGCCCCGTTTCGGCTCGTTGATGATCCGTTCCAGAGCCTGTTCGTCCCGGTCGTTAGCCAGCAGCCGCAGATAGCTCAGGGTGTCCTTGATTTCCTTCCGGTCGTAGAATTTCAAGCTTCCTACCATAATATAAGGAATGCTGTTATTGATGAGCGTTTCTTCAAACATCCGGGACTGGGCGTTCGTCCGGTACAGGATGGCCATGTCTCCCAGCTTTTCCCCTTCCCGCTGCAGCTGGCGGATCTGGCCGGCCACGTACTGGGCTTCCTCCCGGTCGTCCCGGGCTTCGTAATGGATAATGGGCTGGCCGGCTCCATTGTCCGTCCACAGGTTTTTGGGCCGTCGGTCCACGTTGTTTTCAATCACCGCATTGGCCGCATCCAGGATGGTCTGGGTGGAACGGTAATTCTGTTCCAATTTATAGATATGGGCCTCAGGATAATCCTTTTCAAAATCCAGGATATTCTTGATATCCGCCCCCCGCCAGCCGTAAATGCTCTGGTCGATATCCCCTACGGCGCACAGGTTGTTTTCCGGGGCGCTGAGCAGCTTGGCCAGCAAGTACTGTACATGGTTCGTGTCCTGGTATTCGTCAATCAGCACATAATGGAATTTCTGCTGGTATTTGGCCAGGACCTCCGGAAATTGCTGCAGCAGTTTCACGGCCAACAGCAGCAGGTCGTCAAAGTCCACGGCGTTGTTCTGCTGGAGGTGTTCCTGGTATTCCTTGTAGATTTCTGCCAGTTTCTGCTCATGGTAATCTCCGGCCAGCTGGGCGAACTTCACGGCATCGATGCGGGCGTTCTTGGCGTTGGAGATGGTGGTCAGCACCGCATTTAAAGGATAGAACTTTTCATCCAGGTTCAGTTTCTTCAGTACTTCCTTCAGGACGTTTTTGCAATCCGTAGTATCGTAAATGGAAAAACTGGAGGTATAGCCCTTCAGATGGCTGATCTCCATGCGCAGCAATTTGTTGCAGAAGCCGTGGAACGTATACAGCCACAGGTCCTTGGCCGCAGGACCCACCAGCTTGTTCACCCGCTCCCGCATTTCCTTGGCGGCCTTGTTGGTAAACGTAATGGCCAGGATGTGGTAAGGGGCCACGCCTTTGGACAACAAATAGGCGATCTTCGTGGTCAGAGCTTTCGTCTTGCCGGAACCTGCGCCGGCTAAAATTAAAATAGGCCCGGCAATCTGCTGCACGGCCTTTGCTTGTTCAGGATTTAAAGATGCTAAAAGATCCGTCATTTTTTCCTCGATTCTAAGAATTTATTCCTATCTATTCTAACAGATTGCCGATTTTTTTGCTATACTATGGCTATAGAAGTGAGAAGTCAGATGGTGCGCTGCACGGTCAAACCCACCACCGTTGCAAGCAACGGTCCCCCGCCCTTAAAAAGGGCGGACAGTGTCACATTCAAATTCCTAAAGTCCGCCCTTTTCAAGGGCGGGGGACCATCCGTAGGATGGTGGTGGGTTCGTATCAAACGTCCAGCGGACTCACTGACGTCTGAAATCTGACGTCTCAAAAGAGGTGATTCAATGGCCAATACACCTTATGTACCAGCGGACATGCTGAAGAAGATGTGGCGGGCTATTATAGAATTCCAGATGATTGAGGAAGGGGACAAAATCCTCATCGGGCTGTCCGGGGGAAAGGATAGCCAGTTTATGACAGCCTGCCTGGCTGAAATCCAAAAACACAGCCCCAAGCATTTCGACCTGGTGTGCTACACCATGGACGGCATGTTCGAAGGGGGCACGTTCCCCCAGGCACAGTTAGAAGCCTTCTGCGGGAAGTACGGCCTCCCCCACTACAGTGACCAGGTGCCCATTGAGGAATTGTGGGCCCACCGGGGCAACACCCCTTGTTTTACCTGTGCCTACTTCCGCCGGGCCGCTATGAACCGCCGGGCGAAAGAACTGGGCTGCAACAAGGTGGCCCTGGCCCACCACAACGATGATGCGGTGGAAACCCTCGTGCTGAACCTGTTCAATTCCGGCCAGCTGAAGACGTTCCTGCCCTGCACGTACCTGTCCAAGACGGGCATCACGGTGATCCGCCCTCTGCTGTTCTACCGGGAGGCAGAAATCATTGCCAATGGGAAGCAGCTGGGCCTGGTGCCCCTGAAGAATCCCTGTGCTTATGATGGCACCACCCAGCGCCAGAGCATGAAAGAGCTGGTCGCCGAGCTGGACAGCCGCATCCCCCAGCTCTATGACCACCTGGCCTCCGCCATGCGCCGCAGCCCCGAGGAAGAGCTGTGGCCCGCCAAGCTGACCCAGAAAGAGATGCTGGGGCGGTTCAGGGAATTCTGGGGGAAAACAAGTGAAAAGCGAAA
>OMUE01000034.1 GCA_900314165.1 uncultured Acidaminococcus sp. | reverse complement strand
TGCACAGGATGACGAACAGCTTCCGCACGTCCTGCATCTGGAACATGATGAGGATGAGCATGAGCACCAGCATGCCGGGCATAGGACCCATGAGGTTCTTGAAGGCCTTGGCACTTTGTTCGGCGTCCCCGTCGATTTCGATGGACACGCCCTTCGGCAGGTTGGCACGTAAATCTGCCATAGCATCCCAAATCTGGGCTGCTGCATCGTTACCGGTAATATTGCCGCCTACGTCGCCGCTGACGGTGATGGTGGGCTGGATGTTCCGGCGCCAGATCATGTTGTTTTCCATGACCGGTGTGATCCGGGCCACCTGGGACAGGGGCACGGCGCCGTGGGTGGTGGGAATGGTCAGGCTCTGGATGTCGGCCAGGGAATTCCGGTCCTTCTTATCCAGCTGGAACACCATTTCCCGGTTCTGGTCATTTTCAAAGTACTGGGAGAACGTGTAGCCGGACACGTTGGCCTGGAGGGCTGTGGACACCGTGTGGCGGGTGATGCCCATCTGTTTCAGCTTGTCGTTGTCGATTTCAATCTTCACAGCCGGAGCTTTTTCCATCCAGTTGTACAGGGTCATGGTGATGTTGGGGTTAGCAGCCATGGCATCCCGGACTTTGGCGGCGTATTCCCGGGTCAGGTCCACCGTAGGGGCGGAGACACGGAACATGACGGGGTAGTCGCTGGGAGGACCCAGAGGGATGGACTTGGAATAAGCCTGGACTTCCGGCAGCTTTTCTTTGATAATCTGGTCAATCTTCTTGGCAATCCGCTTCCGGGCCTTCACGTCCTTGGCCACAGTGACCAGCTGGGCGTAATTATCCCGGGGCTGAACCGGGTTCAGTACCAGGATGAACCGGGGCGCGGATTTGCCGATGTAGGCAGAATAGTGGTCGATGTCCGGGTCGCCGTCCAGAGCCTTCGTCAGGGTCTGCATAGCGGCGTCACTTTTAGCCAGGCCGCTGCCTTCCGGCAGGTTCAGCTCCGTAATGACTTCAGGCCGCACAGATTCCGGGAAGAATTCCTGCTTCACCAGCTTCAGCAGGCCGATGGAGCCCAGGAGACACACTAAAGCAAACAGGATGACGGTCTTCCTGTGGATGAGGCACGTATCCAGGATGCCCCGGAATTTCCGGTAGAAAGGCGTATCGTAGCTTTCTGCCTGGATGACTTTCGGATGGATCCATTCGTAGCCCAGGGTAGGGGCCAGAGTAGCCGAAATGAACCAGGAGAACATCAATGTCACGGAGATGACCGGGAACAGGGAACCGGCAAATTCGGAAATGTTGCAGTTGGAAAAGGCGATGGGCAGGAAGCTGGCGCAGGTAATCATGGTGCCCACGCACAGGGTGGAGCCGTTTGTTTCAAAGGCGTAGGATGCAGCCTTCAGCCGATCCATGCCTTCGCTCATCTTCACTTCCATGAGCTCTACGACCACGATGGCGTCGTCCACCAGCATGCCCAGGGAGATGACCAGGGAACCCAGGGAAATCTTGTGCAGGTCAATGCCCATGAGGTACATGCCTACAAAGGCCCCCAGCAGCACCATGGGGATGCACACGCTGATGACGTAGCCGCACTGGCGGCCCATGGAGAACAGGCTGACCACCAGCACGATGATGATGGCTTCGTACAGGCCTTCCGTAAATTCCCCGATGGAGTCTTCTACAACCTGGGGCTGGTCGGCTACCTGGACCAATTCGATGCCCAGGGGCAAATCCTTCTTCATCTGGGTCACCATCTTATGAAGGGCGTGGCCCAGTTCGATGTTGTTGCCGCCGTCTTCCATGGAGATAGCGATGCCCACGGCCTGCTTGCCGTTGACGTACATCTTCGGCTCCGGAGGATCTGGATATTCCTGGGTCACCTGGGCAATATCTCCCAGCCGGAACGTCTTGCCGTTGGCATTGATCAGGATGGCGCGGATGGCATCCAGGTTCTTCGTGATGCCCGTAACCCGCAGGAATACGTTATCCCCCTGGATTTCCGCTTTGCCGGAGGGGTATACGGACGTTTCACTGCTGATAGCGCTGGTGACCTGCTCCAGGGACAGCCCCAGTTCTGCCAGCTTCGTATTGGACATGCGCACGTAGATCTTCATGGGCTGTTCCCCGATGAGTTCTACTTTCTTTACGTCTTTCACCGTAAAGAAGCGGCGCTTCAATTCTTCGGCTTCAATCCGCAGATCCTCCTGGCTGAAAGAGTCAGAAGTCAGGGCGTAGATGTTGCCGTACACGTCGTCAAACCGGTCGTTGAAATAAGGACCGTAGACGCCGGAGGGCAGCTCGGACAGATGGTCGTTCACATAGTTGCGGGCTTCCAGCCAGTGGGTCCGCACGTCCTTGTTGGCAACCTGATCTTTCAGGATTACGTTGACTACGCTGACGCCGGGACGGGAATAGCTGGTGATGTAGTCGATGTCCGGGGTAGCCTGGACCATTTTATCCAGCTTGCTGGTCACGTGCTCCTGCATCTGCTCGGTGGTAGCGCCGGGCCAGGCGGCGGAGATGACCATCTGCCGCACTACGAAGGAGGGGTCTTCGCTGCGGCCCATGGCGTGGAAGGAGTAGATTCCTGCGATGGCGATGAGCACCGCAAAGAAATACACTACCTGCCGGTGCTTGACGCACCATTCGGCTAAGTTGATCTTCATTGGGCAGCACCGCCTTCCAGACGGACCTCCATGTTGTCCCGTAATTTGCTGATACCGCCGGTGACTACGATATCCCCGTCGGACAGGCCTTTCGTAATGATGACGGAATCATCCTGGTAATTGCCGATGGTCACATCCTGCAGGTGGACCTTGTTAGCCTTCACAACCCAGACCTCCGTCTTGTCGCCGGTCTGGTACAGTGCAGCTCTGGGCACCAGGATCTGGGTGGATTTCGTAGAGCCCAGGGTGACTTTGGCCGTCATGCCCAGGCGGGCAGCGTCCGGCATGTCGGGCAGGGCTACCCGGACTTTGTATGTCTTCGTGTTCGGGTCGGCCATGGGGGCAATATCCCGGATATAGCCCTGGGCTGTGGTGTTTTCCAAAGCCCAGAACGTGACCTGGCAGGGCATGTTGGGAGCGATGGTGGACAGCCGGTTTTCGGGGACGAAAATCTGGATTTCCCGGTTGCCGGCCTGGACTACGGTAGCCACAGGCGTGCCGGCAGCGACGACCATGCCCACTTCCCCGGTGAGGGAGGACACGACGCCGTCATGGTCGGAGACCAGCTGGGTGTATTCCAATTTGTTCTGAGCCGTGGTCAGCTGGGCTATGGCCTGATTCAAAGCAGCGTCCGCAGCTTCGTGCTGGGTCCTGTACTGGTCCCAGACGGATTCGCTGACGGCGCCTTCTTTATACAAAGCCTGATACCGGGCCGCGTTGTCCCGGGCTAGTTTTGCCTGGCTCTGGGCACTGGTCACAGCGGCCTGAGCGTTGTTTACAGCCTGGACCACGTCTTTGGGGTCGATGATCATGAGCACCTGGCCGGCCCGGACTTCGTCACCCAGGCTTACATTCCGCTGGATGATCTTGCCGCCGGCCTGGAAGGCCAGGTCACTTTCGTAACGGCCCCGGACCTCGCCGGGGTACGTATATTCCATCAGGGTCGTATCCTTGCCGATGGTGACGGTCCTGACATAGGGGATTTCTTTTACGACAGGTGGTTTGTAGAGGACTTTATACAGGGCATGGGCCACAAAGGCAATACAGGCAATCAGGCATACGATAGCGATGGGCTTTTTGTGGCTGCCCAGCCATTTCTTTATGGCATCCATTTGGTGGACAGCTCCTTTCTATTCCTCAGTTCTTCTTACCATCATAGGGTCCAGGATGAACTGGATCATATCTCCTAACACTGCGGCGTTGGACTGGCCTTCCGGATTCAGGGGCATAGGACGGTCTTTGACCAGGAATAACAGTTCCGTAACGGCCTGCAGGATGAACGTAGTGTAATCCATCATGTTTTCTTTCTTAGGCAACAGGATAATCCCCTTGTCTTCTGCTTCTGTCAGGAGCTTTTTCAGGTATTTCCCCATGTCCTTCAGATGATCCCATAATTCGGGACCTACGAGGCCTGAAGGAGTCAACAGTTCCCGGTATAGGATGGTCAGATGTTTATCCGGATCCATCTGGCTGTTCAAGATGGCCTGCAGGTAATGGATGAGACGGTCAACAGGAGACCCACCCTCTGCTTCGATGTGTTCTTCCAGCGTATGGAGCTCTCGCAGCTGACCGTTGACAACGGCCTGGTACAGGGCCTGCTTGCAGCCAAAGTGATAAGAAATCAGCGCACTGTTGCAGCCTGCCATACGGCCCACTTCTTTGATGGACACGTTGTGGTAACCTTTCGCATCGAATAATTCAGCACCGGCGGCTAACAGCCGTTGTTGGGTTTCCTGGGAATTGCGTTTCTGCATGAGTAAGACCTTCCTTTCACGATT
This sequence comes from uncultured Acidaminococcus sp., assembly GCA_900314165.1. The sequence continues at coordinate 3,065 of OMUE01000034.1, read as the reverse complement.
AATTAATTATCCAAACAATTAATTTTTTTATATTATACATTATTTTCACCTGATTCACAACGTATTCTTGAAAAATAGAAGTTAGATGATAGATGATAGAACCTGTTGTCAAGGGTTAGAGGGTTGCTATTGATCGATTGCAATTTTTATTTCTGCGTACTTTTGACACGCCTTCTAACGAATCGGAGTTATGTTCTAACGTTCGATTCCCTGTTCTATCATCTATCATCTATCATCTATCATCTATCATCTCCATTTGCTATAATACTCTCAGTATAAGATGGAGGTTCTTACTCATGGAAATCACATTACTAAGCATCGTCATCGTGCTGCTCATCGTAGTGGCGTTTTTGTTATGGCAGTTGAAAAATAAATTATCGAATCAGCAGGATCTGAGCCAGCAGCAGGCCCGGGAGGATGCAGAGCGGTTCCGCAACAGCCTGGATCAGAAGGTGACCCTGTCCATGAGTGTGGTCAGCGACCGGCTGGCCCAGGTGAGCCGGGGTCTGGGCTCCATGCAGACGCTGGCACAGGGCGTGGGAGATCTGAAAAAGGTCCTGACCAACGTGAAGAACCGGGGCATCTGGGGCGAAATGCAGCTGGGAAACCTGATGGCGGATATGTTGGCTCCGGAGCAATACGGCACAAACGTAGCTATCCGGCCCCGGAGCCAGGAACGGGTGGAATACGCTATCAAGCTGCCGGGACGTACCGGGGAGGCCCCTGTATGGCTGCCCATCGATGCGAAATTTCCCCTGGAGGATTATCAGCGGTTGGTGGAAGCCCGGGAACAGGGGGATAAGGACGGGGAGACTCTGGCCCTGAAGCAGCTGGAAGTACGGCTGAAAAGTGAAGCCAAGGATATCCGTGACAAATACATCGCTCCGCCCTATTCTACGGATTTCGGCCTGTTGTACCTGCCCCTGGAGGGCCTTTTTGCAGAAGCCGTATCCCTGCCGGGCCTGTCCAGCGAGCTGCAGCGGAAATACCGGGTGACACTGACAGGTCCCACTACGTTTGCGGCTGTAGTGAACAGCCTGCAGCTGGGCTTCCGGACTCTGGCCGTCCAGCGGCAGACCAGCCAGGTATGGCGGCTGGTGGCCCAGATCAACACGGATCTGGGAGCCTTTGAAGCGGCTACGGAAAAAGCGGAGAAAAAGCTGGCGGAAGCCCAATCCGCTATGGAGTCCGTTACAGACCGTACAAGAATTCTCAAAACCCATTTGGACAGAGCAGAAAAATTTACAAAGGCTCTTGACAACAGCGGGGAGAATCATTAAAATCGTAAGCAAGTGCTTGAACTACCTAAATGCATATGGAAACATAGTCTATGAAGGAACCAAGTACACAGTATCTCATCCTGCAGAGAGCCGTTGGGCGTGCAAAACGGCGGAGGATACTATGGAATCCACTCCTGAGATGATGGGGGCAGCAACCCATCCGGCCAAGCCGTTATCCTGGAAATGAGGCTGCTTGCAGCGAAATAAGGTGGCACCACGTGAGATTTCTCCCGTCCTTGACTTACCCGTTTAGGGGGTCAGGTACGGGAATTTTTATTTTGGTCACACAGGAAAAGGAGAGAAAAAACATGGATAAGAAGAAAGTTATCGTAGCGGAACGGATTTCTGACAAAGGGGTAGAGCTGCTGAAGGCTCAGCCGGATCTGGATGTAGATGTAAAGTTCGAAATTCCCCGGGAAGACCTGCTGAAGATCATCGGTGATTACGACGCCATCATCGTCCGCAGCGTGACGAAGTGCAACGAAGAACTGTACAGTGCGGCTAAGAACCTGAAGGTCGTAGGCCGTGCCGGCAACGGTGTGGATAACATCGAAATGGAAGGGGCTACAAAACGGGGCATCATCGTCGTAAATACTCCGGAAGCCAACGTGATTTCCGCCGCAGAACATACCATCGGTCTGATGCTGGCTTCCTGCCGGAATACGGTACGGGCTCATAAGATGATTGAAGCTGGCGGCTGGGAACGGAAGACCCTGAAGGGCATCGAACTGTTCCACAAGACCCTGGGCATCATCGGCCTGGGCCGTATCGGCGCCCTGGTGACCAAGAGAATGCAGGCCTTTGACATGAACGTCATCGCCTATGACCCCTATATTCCGGACAGCCGGTTCAAACGCCTGGGCGTATATAAATGCGAAACCCTGGACGAACTGCTGGAAAAATCCGATGTCATCACCATCCATACCCCGAAAACGGAAGAAACCATCGGCATGATTGGTGCTGCGGAACTGGCTAAGTGCAAGAAGGGTGTGCGGCTGGTCAACTGCGCCCGGGGCGGTTTGTATAATGAAAAGGCTGTAGCCGATGCCATCAAATCCGGCCAGGTAGGCAGCCTGGGCCTGGACGTCCTGGAAGGTGAACCTCATCCCAATTCTCCGCTGATCGGCCTGGAACAATGCGTATTTACGCCTCATCTGGGAGCCAGCACCTTTGAAGCCCAGGATAAGGTTGGCATTGCCATTGCCCAGGAAGTCATCAACGTACTGCACGGCAACATGGTGCCCAACGCTGTAAACCTGCCCGCCCTGCATCCGCAGGAACTGGAAGGCATGATGGGCTACCTGCAATTGGGCGAATATCTGGGCAAACTGTACTACCAGATGGAAAAAGACCCTGTGGACAAAGTGGAAGTGGTTTACCAAGGACCTGCTGCCAAGCTCGAAACCAGCCTCATTACCCGCAGCATCCTGAAAGGCCTGTTCGAACCGGTCCTGAAGGAACGGGTGAACATCGTCAACGCCGAACTGGCTGCAGAAACCCGCGGCGTGTCCGTGGTAGAAGGCAAGGTCAACGGAGAAGACCGGCTGAACAAGATCGAAGTCAAGGTGTACAGCGGCAACAAGTGCTTCACCTGTGCCGGCGCTGTGGCTCCGGACAATACGCCTCATATTACGAATGTCCAGGGCTATGCCTTCGACCTGGTGCCTGAACCGTACATGATTCTGGCCTTGAACGACGATAAACCCGGCATGATCGGCCAGATGGGTACCCTGCTGGGTGCTGCCCATGTGAACATCGCCTTCATGCAGGTTTCCCGGGATGTGA
>OMUE01000140.1 GCA_900314165.1 uncultured Acidaminococcus sp. | reverse complement strand
GTCCGGGCATCCTCCTCCAATGCCGGAATCTTGTAGGTCTCCATCCATTGCCGGACTACAGCGGCAATCTTGTTGTTGGCCTGCTGCTGGATCAGGCAGTCTTTTACGTCGATGACCCGATGGGTCCCTTGGGCAAAGCAGCCGATGTGCAGCGTGTGGTTCCGCCCCTGGGCCGCCGGTACCTGCATCTTGTTCCGATAGTTCCAGGCTTCCGGAGAGGCCAGGGTTTCTTCAACGGTCAGATTCTTGCAATGACCAATGCGCTCCAGGGCATCCACTACGGTCTGGCGTTTCATAGCCAGCTGGGCCTCATAGGACAGGTGCTGTAGCTGGCAGCCACCGCACTGTTCGTAGACAGGGCAGGGGGGCTTCACCCGGTCCGGTGAAGGTACCAGGACTTTCTTCAGCTGGGCCTGGCCGTAACTTTTCTTCACCAGGGCTACCTGGGCCTGGACCCGTTCTCCGGGCAGGGCACCGGGTACGAAAAATGTAAAGCCATTGATTTTGCCCACGCCTTCCCCGGAGCTGCCCAGCCCCGTAATGGTCAGTTCGATATGTTCTTTTTGTTTGAAAGCAGGTTTTAAAGTACTCATGATAGCTTCATTATACTTGCGAAACAGAAGTGGCGCAACCGGCCTTGGAAAAATCCACGTTCTTATCTGAAAATATTGACAGATACCCTACTGATTAGGTATCATAGAATTAGTTAATCAAGGACGCTGCTGGGACGTGCGCAGCGCCCGTTTTTTAAACTTATAGGCGACAGACGGATGCCGTAGGAGGCAGAACAGCACAGGATAACAGAACAGGGGGTAGAGACGTGGGGGTATCGGACTGGTTCTTACTCATTTATGTAGCGCTGGGGGGCGCTTTGGGCTCTGTAGCCAGATATCTGGCTGCTTCAACGCTGAAGGGCGTATGGGGCCATGATTTTCCTTGGGAAATGGTGTTCGTGAATACGTTCGGCTGTATTCTCGTAGGCTTTTTTGCGTCCTTCCTGTATGTGAAGCTGCCCCATCCTAAATGGGCGTCCCTGTTCTACTGGGGCTTTATCGGCGGCTTTACGGCTTTTTCTTCCTTTATAAAGGAAGGCATGCATTTCTTCCTCCACGGAGACCATGTGACGGGCTTCATCTATTTGCTGCTGCAGAATACGTTAGGCCTTCTGGCCGCAGGTTTGGCCTTCTGGTTCGGAAAGAGGATGCTGTAATTCTCTTGGTAAGTGAAGAGTGAAAAGCGAAAAGTGAAAAGTAAAGGAGACTGCTGCCGAAGGGTGGCGGTTTTCTTTTCTTTAGAAAGAGGTAGTATCAAATGATCCGTTTTTTTCAGATGTTATTTATCATCGGCGTGATCGGTTCTCTGGGTTTGTGGGGCATGTACCGGCAGGGCATAGCGAAGCTGCGGCCCTGGTGGGTACTGGTGCTGTTCTGGCTCATGCCGGGACTGTTTGTGCTGGGCAACGTGGGCATCAACCTGCTGCCCAGAGCTATAATCCGGATCGTCGCTTGGACCAGCGGCGTATGGGTGGGGGTCTTCTTTTATTCCATCCTGGTCCTGCCGGTGTTTCTGCTGATCTGGTTGATAGGCAAAATCTGCCACAAACCGAAGGCAGCTCCTTTGGCGGCCCGACTGTTTCTGGTCTTCAACGTGGCCTTTACGGCTTTTGGCTTCTGGCGGGCCACCCATCCCGTGGTGAGAGAGCTGACGTATCAGACGGACAAGGCATTGCCTGGTCCCTACAAGATCGTCTTTGTGTCCGATCTGCATTTCGGAGGCTTATTTGGCATGTCCTATGGGGAAGCCTTGGCCCAACACATCAATGATCAGAAGCCCGACCTTGTGCTCATCGGCGGTGACATCGTGGACCGGGACCTGCCTTTTGTGAAGCGGGAAGGCAGCCTGAAGACCTTGGCGGCAATCAAAGCTAAGGATGGGGTATTTGCCGTCTTTGGCAACCACGACCGCATGGCTGGCACCAGTGCGGAAGAACGGAAACTGCTTGAAGCCGAAGGGATTCCTTTCCTGGTGGACGAAAATCGGAAAATCAATGAAGCTATCAACCTGACAGGCCTGGATGACTACCGCATGGGCAACCGTTATGCACAGTTTGCCCCGGAACCGGGAAAATTCAATATCCTGCTGGAACACGAGCCCATGCGCATTAAAGAAGCCGCGGCCAAAGGCTATGAACTGTACTTTGCCGGCCATACCCATGCAGGCCAGCTGTTTCCTATCCGCCTGATTACAAAGAAGATGTATGACTTGGATTACGGTTCCCAATACTTTGAGCAGATGCTGACCACCGTCTCCAGCGGTTATGGCCTGTGGGGGATTCCCGTCCGGACAGGGCCCAGGCCGGAGATCGTGGTGGTAAGGATAGAAAATAGATGATAGATGATAGAACCTGTTGTCAGGGGTTAGAAAGTTACAAGCGAATGCTAGCGATTTTTATCAATGGCCGATGCTTCGGAACAGTGCAAAAAAGAACTACCTATGTTTTTGATGCATAGGTAGTTTTTATTTAAGGCGAATAGTACGGAGCTTCAAAATGACGCAACGCCTTCTGACAAACTGGAGTAAGCTTCTAACCCCCGATTCCCTGTTCTATCATC
>OMUE01000182.1 GCA_900314165.1 uncultured Acidaminococcus sp. | reverse complement strand
GCATTCAGACAATGAAGCGGCATAGATATTGTTGCACTGGGTTACCGATCCATAACTCTGGAGCGGAACTCTTCTTTAATCTTGGATTCATCCTTGGTCAGTTTTTCCCAGTCTACCTTCAGGGCTGTCTTCAGCATTTCTTTCAGCGTATATTTTGCGCCGTGAGGTTTTTCCACGTCATCCCGCACGGAATGCATCCAGCCGGCCGTTACAGCAGCCTGGCCTTCTTTGCTGAGCCACCAGTCTTCCAGGGCTTTGGCGCCGTCAGGATTCTTCGTGGCTTTGAAGATACCGATAGGAGAAGAAATCAGGATGCAGCCTTCTTTAGGATAAGCTACGGCCAACGGTTCCTTCTTGGTTTCCTGCAGCTTCAGGATGTTTTCTTCCAGGATGATGGCTGCCATATATTCACCGGTCAGCAGCTTGTTCTGGATGGCGCTGTTGCCTTCTTCCACACGCAGGCCGTTAGCTTTCAGCTTATCAAAGTATTCCCAGCCGAATTTGTCAGCCAGAGCGCCTACGGCTACGTAAGCGGTACCGGACAGCAGGGGGTTCGGCATGGCGATGCGGCCTTTATATTTGGGCTTCGTCAAATCTTCCCAGCTCGTAGGGATGTCTTCCTTAGCCAGTTTGTCTTTGTTGTAGGCAATGATCATGTTGCAGACCCGGACAGCGGCCCAGGACCCGTCTTTGTCTACTTCCATGATATGATGTTTCGTTTCCGGAGACTTGTAGTTTAACAGAAGATTATTATTCTTCAGATAAATATAATAGGAGGGGTCTGCTACCATCAGTACATCATCGCTGATCTTCTTAGCCTTGATTTCCCCGGCGATTTTTGTCTTAATCTTTTCCGTACCGCCCTGGAACCAGCTTACCTTCAGATCAGGGAATGCTTTCTGTACCTGAGGCTTGCACTTGGAATTGATGATATCAGGATACATGGACGTATAAACCATTACATTACCCTTGACACCCTTCTTACCTGTGTCAGCAGCCTTCTTTTCGGTAGAGTTTCCCCCTCCGCAGCCTGCGAAAAGCAGAGTACCGCATGCCAGCACAGCGGCTGCAGCGGCCAGCCATTTTTTCTTCAACATAAAATCGCATCCTTTCACTAATTTGCCGCTATATCGTCCGGTTATAGCATTGTCACATCTATTATAACAAATTAGTTAAAGAAATGCATTTTAAATTTTCAGAAATTACTTTTATATCATTCTATCTTCTTTTCGAAATTACTTTTGGTAATACGTAAACAGAGCCTGGGTCCCCAGATTCCCTTTGCCGGCTGCTTCCAGTTCTCTGTATTCGCTGAGCACCTGCTTCAGTACGGGCAGTGTCAGTGCCATCTTTTCAGCTTCCTCGTCTGCAATGCCCATATCTTTTATAAAGTGCTTCAGGAAGAAACCGGGTGCATAATCTCCATGAACCATCTTAGCCCCAAAGGCATTCAATTGAGCACTGCCGGCAGCACCGGTGGACACAGCCTTCAGCAGGGTATCCAGATCCAGACCGCTGTCTTTGGCGTAATTAAGAGCTTCGCAAATACCGGACATAGCCCCGGCAATCATGATCTGGTTGGCCATTTTAGCATGTTGGCCGTTACCTGCGGGTCCCATGTAGTTAATGTTCGTCCCCATGCCTCTAAAGATGGGCAGCATGGCTTCATAATCTTCCTTAGTACCGCCTACCAGGATGGACAGGGTGCCAGCCTTAGCCCCGGTATCGCCGCCCGTTACAGGGGCATCCATCACATGGTAGCCCTTAGCTGTGCCTTCTGCAAACAGCCGCTTGGACAGCGTCGGACTCGTGGTGGTCATATCGATGAGGTAGGCACCGGGAGCTGCGCTTTCCATAATGGCGCCGGGAGCAAAATACACGTCTTCTACGTCCTTGGGGAACCCAACAATCGTGATCATGACCTGGCAGGCCTTGGCACAATCCCCAATGGTCTCATGTACCTGAACGCCTTCTGCCTTCAGATCTGCTACCTTTTCCGGATGACGGGCATAGCAGTGCATGGAATAGCCTGCCTTCTGCAGATTCCGCAGCATGGATTTCCCCATAATCCCCGTTCCAACAAACCCAATTTCCTTAATTTCTACCATACTCATTATCTCCTTTCCTATTTCCCTGTCCGCCCTTTTCAAGGGCGGGGGACCATCGCTTGCGATGGTGGTGGGTTCTTAACGCCCCGCCAGCGGCGCCTCTTCACTCTTTCCTCTTCGCTCTTCGCTTTTTCTTTCTTCCTTGCCCGCCGCAGGCGCCTTTACACTTTTCACTTTCACTTCGCCGTAGACGGCGTGATATTCAACGTATTGACGATGTTAGCCAGCTTCGTGTCTTCTTTTTCCCAGATAGCATTATCCCGGGTATTCCAGGCCACAATCAGGGTATGGACCCGGTCCCTGTTAAAGAACGTCCACCGTTCCACATGGAGCGTCATCTTCTTCTGCCCCTGGAGCCAGATTTCCTCATCATAGGACGTATGGAGATTCTCTACGCCATTGACGATGTTGCTGCTCATAGGTTTCCAGTTGGCAAATTTGATTGCATACCCTTCAGGCAGATTCTTCGTAGCCATGCCCTGGATACTTTTTTGAGTAATGTCCCCAAATTCCTTGATTTCGGCTTCTTTCAGGCCTAGATTCTGCCCATAGCGGGGCATTTTCTCCGGACTATGCATGGTCTTAAATTCTACTTTGGCAAAGGAAGCCTTCGTTTCCCAGGGAAGTTCCCCTGCCTCGCTATTCTGAGCTACTACGCAGCCGGCACTTTTCGCCGTTTCCGCGTCTTCTGTGAGCCAGCGCTTCATAAGAGGATCCAGGTTTTCTTTCGCCAACTGTTTTGCCCGGTACTCTTCACTTTGCAGAATTAGCTGAGCCGGCACTTGAAAGGACGCCTGGTCCCCGGCCTTGATTTCCACCCAACCCGGGTAGGAAGCCGTCTTCACCGCCGGTTTCTGCGTCGCCGTCTTGCCGCAGCCTGCACAGAAAAGCAGCAGACAGCAAGAAAAAATAAGAAGTTTCTTTATCACGTTATTCACTACTTTCACCTGCCAGTATAAAAATTTATTGACCTTTTGGTATATCAGGAACCGATACTGAACAGGAATCCGTTCAGTTTCATCATCCATCCCAACACCATCGCTGCGCCCAAAGCCATCAGCACGAATCCGGCAGCTTTTTGAATCGGGGGCAAATAGCGGTACAGGCCGCGGATTTTGTCAGCCAGCCTCTTCCAAAGCAGGGTCAGAGCCAAAAACGGCAGGGCAAAGCCAAGCGTATACACCAAAAGCAGACCCATGCCTTCTGTCACCGTGTCCCGGCTGCCGGCATACAGCAGGATGGCGGCCAGGATCGGTCCTGTACAGGGTGTCCAGCCGAATGTAAAGGACATGCCCATCAGAAAGCAACCCACAGGCCCTTCTGCTTTCCGTTGGAGGAATGGACGATAGTCCCCGTACAAAGCCAAAGGCTTCCAAAGTCCTGACAGGAACGCTCCCAAAAGGATCAGGAGCACACCTCCCAGTTTTTCCAGCAGTGCCAGATGGGTCAGCAGAAAGCTGCCAAGGGCTGTAGCTGCCGCTCCCAGGGCCATGAAGGCCATGGCAAATCCCAGCAGGAAAGCACACACATTCTGCAATAAATGCCAGGTGCCCTGTTTTGCTTTCGTACCTGCCAGGATCAGCAGGAACGTAGGCAGCATGGGCAGCACACAAGGGGAAAAGAAGGAAAGAGCTCCAGCCAGAAACGCCGCTCCCAAGGATAGCGTCGTCATATCAGGGCTCCGCCTGGATGGCTTTCACGGCCTTCTCCAGTTCCGCCAGGGAAGTCATGCCGACTTTATGGAATCGCACATTGCCTTTTTTATCTACGATGTACGTGGTGGGAATAGCCCGGACCAGGTAGTGCCGGCCTACCTGGCTGCCTTTATCCAGCAGGACCGGGAACGTCAGCTTGTTTTTCTGCATAAACTCTTGTACCGAACCTTCCGGTTCATCCAGATTGATACCGTAGAATTGCAACTGCTGGCCATACTTTTCAGCAAAAGCATTGATATCCGGCAGCTCTTCCCTGCAGGGAGGGCACCAGGTAGCCCAAAAATTCAGCACATACAGTTTCCCATCTTGAGAGGGCGTTACAGTCACTTTCCCTCCGCCTAATCGGTCCAGTGTGAAACCTGGAGCTGCCACAGTCTTAGGCGCAGCCTGGGCTGTGGACGTTGCGTTTTTCGCCGCCGGTTTTTCCGCACTGGTTCCACAGCCAGAAGCCAGGAGAACCAGGCAGGAACAGACGACCAGTAAAATCTTTTTCATATGGGTTGCCTCCTGGTGCTAAATCTTGATGTACGTAGCCGACGTCTTAGCATCCTTCTTATCGTATTTCGGATGCCTGAATACGCAGCCGCTGGCAAGCACCAGCAAAACAGCCATCCCTATGAGAATCCTCTTCTTCATACTCTGCGCTCCTGTTTTTCTTCTTTACTACTTTTCACTTTTCACTTTTCACTCAATAAGTATACCATGAAGAAAACCGGTAACGCAAAAAACGCTGTCCAAGAGAAGTCTCTCAGACAGCGTTTTGTATGTTCTCTTAGAGCAGTTCTAAGATAGCCATATCAGCTGCATCGCCGCGGCGAGGAGCGGTCTTGTAGATACGGGTGTATCCACCGTTGCGATCCTTGTATTTAGGAGCGATTTCATCAAACAGCTTCTTGGTTACTTCTTCATCGGCGAGAACAGCGATTACCTGACGACGAGCGTGCAGATCACCAACCTTAGCCAGAGTGATTAATTTAGCAGCCAGCTTGCTGACTTCTTTAGCTTTGGTTTCGGTGGTTTCAATCTTCTCGTTTTTGAAGAAGGCGTTCAAGATGCTGCGGAACATAGCTTTCCGGTTGCTGGAGTTCCGGCCTAATTTTCTATAAAACATCTTTCGTCTTCCTCCTATTCTTCATCGGAATTGCGCAAATGCAGGCCCAATTCCTCGATTTTGTTCTTGACTTCTTCCAAGGATTTACTGCCCAGGTTCCGGACACAAATCAGCTCGTCTTCCGTCTTGTTAATGATATCTTCTACCGTATTGATGCCGGCCCGTCTCAAGCAGTTGTTGGAACGAACAGTCAGATCCAAATCGTCGATGGACATTTGCAGTACGGAGGATTTATTGGCTTCTTCGTTTGTCTTGTTATCGCTTTCATTCCCCTGGATATGAGGAATGTCGGCCAGGTTCTTGAACAACGTCAGATATTGAATCAGGATATCTGCGGCACTAGCCACAGCTTCCGTAGGATTCAGGCTGCCATCGGTCCATACTTCCAAGGTCAGGCGGTCATAGTTCGTTACGTTGCCCACCCGGGTATCCGTAACACCGAATTTCACACGGGTAATAGGAGAATAAATAGAGTCTACAGGAATGAAGCCAATGGGCTGATCCTTGCTCTTGTTCTTCTCAGCAGTAACGTAACCACGTCCCACATCAACATAGATTTCCATGTTCAGAACAGCATTCTTATCCAAGGTTGCAATATGCAGTTCCGGATTTAAGACTTCCGTATCCTGATCACAGATTACATCAGCCCCGGTCACTTCACCTTCCCCAGACTTCTTGATGTAGAAAGTCTTGGGTTCGAAGGAGGTCTGGTCTTCCAGACCCACCTTGAAGCACAAGGACTTGATGTTCAATACGATATCTGCAACGTCTTCTCTGACTCCCTCAATGGTAGAAAATTCATGGAGTACCCCATCAATTTTGATACCGGTTACGGCCATGCCGGAAAGAGAAGAGAGCAATACACGACGCAGACTATTACCTAATGTAATACCGTATCCACGTTCCAAAGGTTCCCAGACAAACTTGCCATATCTACCGTCCTGGGAGATTTCGCTGCTCGCCGGGTTAGGTTTTACGATTTCCTTCATGCGGAAGCCTCCTTTCGCGCATTACCACAATACGCGGTCTCTAGTGTGGAGAACAGTATCAGATTACTTGGAGTACAATTCGACGATCATCTGTTCTTCAACAGGAACGTCGATTTCTTCACGAGCAGGCAGACGATCAACCTTTCCGCCGAGGTTTTGAGCGTCTACAGACAGCCAGGCAGGAACAGCAGTCTTGCCCAGAACTTCCTGCATACCTTTGAAGTAGGCAGAGCTGCGGCTGCTTTCCATAACGGATACCACATCACCGGCTTTAATCAGGGCAGAAGGAATATCCAGGCGCTTGCCGTTAACAGCAATATGGCCATGGGTTACCAGCTGACGAGCCTGACGACGAGTATGGGCCAGGCCCAGACGATATACTACGTTGTCCAGTCTGCGTTCCAGCAGGATCAACAGGTTGGTACCAGTGATACCTTCCATCTTTTTAGCTTTTTCATAGTAGCCGCGGAACTGTTTTTCCAGA
>OMUE01000039.1 GCA_900314165.1 uncultured Acidaminococcus sp. | reverse complement strand
AAGTGAAAAAATCATTAAGTTCCAGGCTCATGTATAGTTACATGGGCCTTATTGTGGCTATTATCATAGGGATTTCCGTAGGCCTTTCCTATCTGATCACCGATTATTTCTTCAGGGCCAAGGAATTGGAATTAAACGGCAAGGGCGGCCAGGTGGCCATGATGGTTCGGTATTTCAATGCCATGGACATGGACAAGACCATCCTGCGCCAATACCTGACCTCTGTGGACCAATTGGTAGGCGCCCGGATCTGGCTGTTTAACGATAAATATGAGCTGATCAGTGCTTCCGAAACGTATACGGAGGGAGAGCAAGAGCCTGTCCACGGCAGCAAGGAACGGCAGAAATGGGAGCAGGAACGGAAGGAAAAATGGCAGAAGTCCGTGGCCGCTATTGACCAGCAGCTGCGGGACGGTGGGCCCCTCAGTGACCAGGTAAAGGGCATCATTACCAAGGTTTACGAAGGGGAACGGGTCACAGCCAGGTTGTTCCATCCCTATTATAAAGAACAGGTTATCATGATTGGGCTCCCGCTGCTAGACCATCACGGACTGCAGACAGGGGCAATCCTTCTGGCATCTCCTATCGGCGGCCTGAACAAAGTCATGAAGGATATTTATCTGTACACTCTTCTGGTGGGGATTGTGGCTCTCCTGATCAGTATCGTCATCGTCAGCGGCCTGACAAAGCGTATGGTCAAACCACTGGTGTCTATGAAGAACAGTGCCAAGGCTATCGCCTCCGGGGATTATTCTCTGAAGGTGCCTATCGACGGGGACGACGAAATCTCCGATCTGGGCCGGTCTCTGAATTCCCTGAGCCGGGATTTGGAACAGTTCGTCCGCAAGAGCAACAAGATGGAGAAGATGCGCAGGGACTTTGTAGCCAACGTATCCCACGAATTGCGCACGCCCATTACCATTATCCAGGGCTATAACGAAGCTTTGTCCGACGGGACCATTACGGACCCGGAGGATGTGAAGAAATACAGAAAGCTCATCAACGATGAAACTCTGCGGCTCCAGCGGCTCATTAACGAACTGTTGGATATTAGCCGGCTCCAGCGGGGCGAAGGGGAGGAAATGGAACCCATTCCCCTGGGCAAGATTGTGGAAAACGTAGTGAACATGCTGCAGGTCCGGGCTCAGAAACGGGATATCCGGCTGGAGCAATATGTGGATGACAGCCTTATGGTCTTCGGCAACGGGGACCGATTGTTTCAGTTGGTCATGATCCTTGGGGATAATGCTATGAAGTATTCTCCGGACAGTTCCGTCATTGCCTTTGAAGTCATGCCTACAAAGGACAAGGGCACACTTCTGACCGTATCGGACCAGGGCTATGGCATTCCTGAAGAAGACCTGCCTTATATCTGGGAACGGTTCTATAAAGCAGATAAATCCCACTCCCGGCATATTGCCGGTACCGGCTTAGGTCTGGCCATCGGCAAGGAAATCATCCGGATGCACAAGGCCAAAGCTCAGGTGTTCAGCAAAGTAGGGAAGGGAACATCCTTTGTAATCACATTCCCGCCCATGGCGGTTCCTAAGAACGCAAAAAACTCTGGGGAAGCCCGGGAAGTGGAAGTGGTAGAAAACGTCCAGCCCATTCCGGAAGACGACCCCATTGTAGAAGAAGGTGCGGATCATGAATAAAAAGTTAATGGCTTTGACAGGCCTTTTCTGCCTGAGTCTGTCCGTGACGGGCCTGGCAGCCAGTTGGGAACCGGATGAGATGCCGAAAGACGAAGGGGCGCTCATCGGATTTTATCAGGCCGGCGGTGAACAATTGGCGGTCCGGGAAAACAGGGGCAGTCTGCAGCTCCTGTACAGATATCTGCCCAAGGACAAGGATTATACCCAAAGCAATTTGTTTACGCTGGTAAAAAATCATTATGATAACTATACCCTGCGGGAAACAGGTCCCAACACGGACTCGGAAAGCACTGTCCGTTTTGACCGGGACAAAAATGGCCAGGGCATCAGCATGGTCATTGGCAAGAACAGCTATACCCGCCGTTTTACGGCTGGGGAAAACGGCAAGCCCATCCGGGTGACACCGGCGAAACCTATGGCGGAGCTGCACGCGGAAGCTACTCAAGCCACGGCTCCGGACAAACCCTACGACAAGGTGGCGGACTTAGTGGAAGTCAATACCGTGGTGCCCGGCATCCGTTATGATTTGCGGTATACCACGGATAACAACCTGTTCGGGTCACCTCTGGTAGAAAGCAAACAGGCCCTCCTGGATCGCAGTGCGGCACAGTCTTTGGCTAGAGTTCAGTCCCGGCTGAAGGAGTACGGCTATGGCCTGGTCCTGTGGGAAGGGTACCGCAGCTGGGCGGACTTCAAGACGGCTACGTTGGCTTTGGGTGAGCAGCACAAGGATATGCTGCCCGCAGCCGATGAAGGCTTCTCCCACAACACGGGCCGCAGCGTGGACGTGAGCCTGTATGATCTGGAGACCGGAGAAGAGGTCTCCATGCCTTCTGATTTTGATGAACCCAGTCCTGCCCAATACGCTCATTTTGCTGGTGGCACGGAAAAACAAAGAGCCCTCCGGGACCTGCTGATCCAGCAGATGACCCTGGAAGGCTTTACCTCCAGTGATATGGAATGGTGGCATTTTGATTATGACGCGGACAGTGCGTATAAGATCTTAAATGAATAAAGCGAAGAGTGAAGAGTGAAGAGGCGCCTGGCATCACCCAGTCCAGCGGACAGTCGCCCCCGTGAGGGGGAGATGGGCCATTGCGATAGCAATGGCGAGGGGGTAGTCCGGAGGATTCTGGCCTCTAACTCTACCATCTAACGTCTCAAAAGCATAACAAAAAGCCGTGCAGACATTTTGATGCACGGCTTTTTGTTATGCTTTTACATTCACCGCTACTCTTAGCTGCTCCAGCATTCCATCTATTACTTCTCTTTGTCCAGTGCCTGAACTTCTTCCAGAGAAAGTTCTGTTCCAGCGGCTACAGTTTTGCAGTCTAAACCTAGCTTTAGTAATCTTCGAGCAGTTGCACGTTGGTTTTCTGCCTTACCTTCAGCTTTACCATTCATAAAACTGATATCTTCTCTTTCTTTGATAACTTGCGATACAAGCATATACTGCCTCCTTTCCATAGGGGACCTTTTTAGTTCCCGGACAGTTTCGGCAATTTCCTGGGTAAATCTCCCTTCAGCTGAAATAGATAGTTGTCTGAAATCGTCAATTGTTCCCAGGTCTTGAGTGAATTTTGTGCCATGATGCAGCCTCCTATATTTTATTGTTATGTCTATCATACAAGAACAGGTAAATAAAGAAAAGGGAGCCTGTGGGAATCGACCCTTTTCCGTAGAGAATCGACCAATTATCTTGCTTTTGTAGGCAATTTGCTGATGCAGCGGGCTTAGTAAAGAAGATAGATTACATCTGATACAAACTAATAGACAATGAAACAGAGGCTGTTGTCAGTTGAACTAACTGCAACAGCCTCTGTTTCAGGAGTGCTATCAAATGATATGTGTGTATTTAAGAAAACTTAATATCCATTGGCAATTTCAAAAATAGCTTCGATTTCGCAGCTGGTGCCGCCGGGAAGGGCATTGACGCCAATCGCAGAGCGGGTATGGCGGCCTTTTTCTCCGAATACGTCTACCAGCAGATCCGAACAGCCATTGATGACTTTCGGACATTCTTTGAAATCGGCTTCTGCATTGACCAGCCCTAAGAGCTTCACAATGTTCGCCACGCCATCCAACGTACCCAAAGCCACCTGGACTGTAGCTAACAGCTGCAGGGCTACCCGTCTGGCGTCCTGATAGCCTTGTTCCGTAGTCCTGTCTTTGCCCAGGCGGCCCACGATGACCTTGCCGTTTTCATCTTTGGGTCCCTGGCCGGACAGATACAGGATATTCCCAACCCGTTTATAGGAAACAAAATTAGCAATAGGGGATTTTACCGGGGGCAGGGTAATGCCCATCTCTTGCAAGCGACTCTCGATTTGTCCCATAAAAATCATTCCTTCCTTTTTTATTCTTCATCAAAATTAATACCGTCGGCCTTGAGTTCTTCTTTTGTTTCAATCCGCATTCCCCAACCTGTGAAGATGGCTCCCCAATAAATTACGATAAGGGCCAGGCAGTCAAATACATAGCCTGCATAATTGAAAGAGGAAAAACCAATATTGTCTGTCACACCTAATGAGATTGCAAGACTGCTTAAGGCTGCATTGGCAGGGCTGTAAGGTACAAATCCGCCAATTCCGGAAGAAATCCCGGCCAGAAGATTTGCCGTACGGACCCGTGCTACCCGGAAAGGCTTCATCAGCCGGCGGGCCAGAGGCCCTGTTACAGCAATGCTTGCTGTATTGCCTCCCGTTGCAGCCATGAGGATGGAGATAAATGCGCCTACAGCGACTTCTGCGGACTTAGGCGTAGTAGCCTTTGCCTGCACAGCATTGATCATAGTATCCATAAAACCGGCTGCCCGAGTCAGGCTGTTAACGATAAAGGCAAACATCATGAGGATGATGGCGCCCTGCATGCCTTCAATACCTGCAACAATAAGGCCGTTAGCTGAGAAAAATTCTCTATACGTACCAAGGCCCATGACGGACAACATGATAAGCCCGGTCAAATCCGTCATCAGTAAGGAAGTAAGGAGATTCTTCCCAGAAATCATCAGGAAGACCACCATGGCAGGCAGAATGATATAGATGATGTTGCCTGCATATTGGCTGCCGCTTACGGATATTTCTGCCGAACTGGTTCCGGTTATAGACTGAAAACCTGATATGCCAAACATGATAGAGGCAAAGGTCCCGGCTATAAGGCTATATTTCATCCGGTCCTTTACGACTTTTGCCAGGCTGACCTGCTGGGTCAAAGCTGAGGCAATAGTTGTATCGGATACAGGGGCCAGATTATCCCCAAAGTAGGCCCCACTGATGACCGCGCCACAGATCATTTCCAAAGGGCAGCCCATGCTTGTACCTAAAGGGAGCATGATGGGAGCTACCGTTGCCACTGTGCCGGCACTTGTGCCGGACGCAGTAGCAATGACAGAGGAGACTAAAAAGGTAGCTAAGGGCATGATGCGGGGGGATAACTGGAATTCTGACGCGGCCCACGTAAGCCCGTCTACCAGATGTCCGGCTGCCAGTATCTTTGACAAGATTCCTGCAAAAAGCAGGGCTAATGTGGACAGAATGAAGATATCGTCCTTAATGCCGGCTACTACAGCAGATTGGAATACATCCTTATCTTTGAAGAGGAAAAACGAGAAGGTCATGGCGACGACTCCTGCCGCCCAATAGCTCTTTGTTCCCCGTATCCCCAGAATGGAGAAGCCAACGATGGTGAGAAAAAAGATGAGTAAGGGACTGGCTGCACCCAGCATGCCTCCGTGGACAGGTGCATCAGCAGGCGATGTAGAAGATTTCATTTTCCGTCCTCCCTGCAGAATTTATTTCTTGGTCATAGCGTCCTGACGGGCAAAGACTTCATCAGGCGTTTTACCAACAAATTTCTTGTAGAGAACAGGATCCGTAGCGCCTTCCAGAGCGAACAGGACAAGGCGGCTGTTTTCATTGATGCCCAGCTGGCTGCGTAATTCAACATCATTTTTCAGCTGCATGACCAGACCCATGCTGCCGGCAGAGGATTCTCCGATGACTACAGGCACATCTTCACTGTCTTCAGCAAGCACTTTCATACCTTCAGCACAATAAGAGTCCGGTACGGCTACAAAGTCACTGCACAGCCAATGGTGGATGTGCCAGGCGGCAGTGGAGGGGACACGGCAGGCCAGGCCAGCCTGGATGGTCAGCATGGTGCCATCTGCAGGAGTCGGTTTGCCTTCTACAGCACTCTTGTACATGCAGGCAGCTTCCGTCGGTTCAACCAAGACAAAACGGGGCATCTTTTTCCCGGTCAGTCTTTCCATGAAGCCAAAGAATACGGCGGCACCGATGCTGCCTACACCACATTGACAGAACACATGGGTGACTTTATCCAGTTCGGGAATTTGGTCCAGGGCTTCAGCCACCGTAGTCATGTAACCGTGCATAACGTCCCGGCAGATTTCTTCATTCCAATCATCCCAGGAAGTACTGGTAATATAATGCCAGCCACTCATGGCTGCATCTTCTTTGCCGCGAGCTGCAGAGGCTTCGTGTTCTCCCTTGCAGCGGATGACGACGGCACCAAAGTCTTCCATAGCCCGTTTCCGGCCTTCGCTGACGGTTTCGTGGATATAGTCCACGGCTTTGCAGCCGAACATGCTGGCACCCCAGGCCAGGCCACGGCCCTGATTTCCGTCCGTAGCTACAGCCATGGTTTCATGACGGGTAATTTCGGCATATTTGCCACTGCGCAGATCTTCCGTAGTGGGGCGTACACCGGTCTTCTGTTCTACGATATCGGACAGGATGCGGTAAACGGTATAAGGAGCACCTAAGGCTTTGAAAGCTCCCAGTTTTCTGCCGAACCGCTGGCTTTCATCCTTATAATAAATTTTAGCTACACCCAGATCTTTCGCCCGATGATCCAGAGACCACAGGGGAGTGGGGGCATAGCCGGGCCAGGTTTTGATGGCTTCAACAGCCGGTTCCCAGCCGCGAAGATTTTTCAGGGCCGTTTCGGCTCCCTTTTTTGCTTCTTCATCCAGCCAGCAGGGATTGTGGAACAGTTTGTACTCTTTTGTCATGATACATTCCTCCTTAACATGATTGACCAGGTTTGAATCGGATGATGCCGATTCAAATTCAAAAAATAGAATTTGTTTTGACTTTTCTAACTATTTGCTTTATGCTTTTATTATAAATTCAATATTTTAAAAGTAAAACGCAAGTATTTGGAGGTAAATTCAATAAAAATGAATGTGATACAATTGAGGACGTTCTGTGAAATCGTCAAACAAGGAAATGCAAACAGAGCTGCTATGGCGCTGTATCTTGAACCCACGACTGTCAGTATGCAGCTGAACAAATTAGAGGAAGAGATAGGGGAAAACCTGTTTGACCGGTCCTTCCGTCCCATGAAGCTTACACCATTAGGGGAATATCTATATCCGAGAGCCCAAAATCTCGTAAGCCAATGGGAAAAGCTGGAAGTAGAGACAAAAGAATTGGCCAGGCAGCATATGGGCTGGTTGGGAGTGGGCTTTACCAGGGCTACCATGTTGTCGCTGCTGCCTGCTACAATTCGGCAATTTAAGAAAGAATATCCTAACGTGCAATTGGACTTATTGTCGTACCAATCCGCCGATCAACCGGCAGAGCTTTTGTCCGGGCATATTCAGGTAGGCGTGTCCCGCTTCCGCGGGGACTTTGAAAAGGTAAATGGCCTGACTTATACAGTTGTACGGGAAGACCCTTTTGTTGTAGCTTTGCCAAAAGAGTCTGCTTTAGGAAAACGGAAACAGCTTCAGGCAGAGGATCTTAATGGGTTGCCGCGAATTATCCATCCCCGAATCTCAGCACCCTATGACGAGCAGCTTCCGGCTTTGCTGGAAGAGGCAGGGGTACAACCGGGGCAAACGTATTTTGCTGATGATGTCTATATGGCGTTAGAAATGGTCAGCAGTGGATTGGGCTATTGCCTTGTGGCCAGACCCTTTGGGGACAGAGAATATCATGATATAGTCTTTCTTCCAGTCTGTGACATAACAGCTACAGTCAAGGTTGTGGCAGTCACAAAAAAAGAAGGAGTTACCCCCTTAGCTAAAGCCTTTGTGAAATGTTTCGTAGAAAGCAACCAGGGGTTCAGTGAAATTCTTTGAATGATAATGGTAAAAAAATCAGCCATCACCAAAGGGTGACGGCTGATTTTCATTTTTGCCAATAGGCTTCTGCCAGTTGGATCAGACCTTCCATCTGAGGAGTCTTCCATTTATTCTTGTGATAAAAAATATGGATATAGAATGGCAGGGAGAAGTCCGTAACAGGCAGGATGCATAATTTTCCGGCTTCCACAGCTGCTTTTAAGAGATATTCAGCCTGCAGGGCGATACCCAGATTCTGTTCGGCAAGGCTGACGATGATGCCGGAGCTCTCAGACTGGATATTGGACTGGACCTCCTTGCCGCATTCCAGAGCCCGTTTATACAGCTCCTGTTGGAGAAAGGTCTGTTCCCCGTTAGAAATGATAGGATACGACAATACGTCAGCTAAGGTCAGCTCTTTTTTATGGGCCAGAGGGTGCTCCGGAGCAGCGGCAAAGACAGCCCGTTCCTTATGGCTGGCAGCACGGACACAATCCCGTACACTGGCCATGGTGCCCAGAGTAAATATGATGTCCACGTCATTATGGCCCAGCATAGAAAATAACGTAGGAGAGACGGCCGGTACAACTTGCAGGAAGACGTGAGGAAAACGGGTTTCGTATTCTTTCACGATGGCCAGGAAGAGAGAATTCATAATGGATTCTACAATACCGATGCGCAGGGAACCATGGATATTTTCAGCAGCTGGTTCCCCTATCTGCAGGATCCGCGTTTCCAGGGAAAGCATTTCATTGGCATAAGCCTGCAGAGCATTTCCCTGAGCTGTCAATTTTAACGTTTTGCCAATCCGTTCGAATAAAGGGGCGCCGATTTCCTGTTCCAACTGATGGATCTGAATGGTAATCGTAGATTGTGTATACCCCAGGTCTCTGGCCGCATAAGTAAAATTCCCAAGTTCAGCTACCCGCAGGAAACTGTGAAGGTTGCGTAATTCCATTAGGATTCCTCCTGACTCTAATTTTTTCAATAGTTAAGTCTAATTCTATTAATTTTACAAATACAATCATACCACATATAATGACAACCAGAAAGCCTGATAGAAAAAATCACAGGCAAAATTACTCGATGGATTTTCAGGTATAGGGGAGAAAGAAGGAATCCTAGTGAAGACGATCAACATTGACAGAAAATTATGCAAACAATGCGGTATCTGCTCTACATTCTGTCCCAAGAAGGTATTTGACCTGAATGAGAAAAAAGAACCGCAGGCCAATCGCCCGGAAGACTGCATCGGATGCCGGTTATGCGAACGCCGTTGTCCGGAGTTCGCTATTGAAGTGGAGGGATGAAGATGAGCGAAATCAGATTTATGCAAGGTAACGAAGCCATTACGGAAGGTGCCATTGCTGCAGGAGCCAGGTTTTTTGCAGGCTATCCCATCACTCCTTCTACGGAAGTAGCAGAAACGTCTTCTGTACGGCTGCCCCAGGTCGGTGGCCTGTACGTACAGATGGAGGATGAATTGGGTTCTATTGCAGCTCTGATCGGCGCATCCTGTGCCGGGAAAAAATCCTATACGGCGACAAGCGGTCCCGGCCTGTCCCTGATGAGTGAAAATCTGGGCGTCGCCGTTATGGGAGAGGTGCCCTGCGTCATTATCGATGTACAGCGTTCCGGCCCCAGTACCGGCCTTGCTACAAAGCCTGCTCAAGGCGATGTGATGCAGGCCCGTTGGGGAACCCATGGGGATCATGGCATCATCGTCCTGTCTCCGGCCTCTGTCCAGGAATGCTTTGACCTGACCGTCAAGGCCTTCAATCTGGCGGAACAATATCGGACCCCTGTCATCTTTTTGGCAGATGAAATCATTGGCCATCTGAGAGAACGGGTGGAATTACGCAGTCCTGAAGAAGTAGAAGTAGTGCCTAGAAAAGCACCTACTTGTGATCCTAAGGACTATAAACCCTATGATCATTCTCACGGCCTAGCTCCCTTGGCAGCCTATGGCAGCGACTATATGTTTAAAATCAATGGCAGTATGCATGATGAGCTGGGTCGCCCCTGTGCCCGTCCGGATAATGCGGAACGGGTCATCCACCATCTGACGGAGAAAATTGAAGGGCATAAGGACGAAATCGCTATGGTGAATTCCTTTATGCTGGAGGATGCAGACTACGTGATCATAGCCTATGGGGGTGTGACCCGTGCTGCTATGTCCGCTATGAAACTGGCAAGAGCAAAGGGCCTGAAAGTAGGGGTGCTGCAGCTGGTGACCATCTGGCCTCTGGCTGAACGTCAATTGCATCAGATTATGGATACAAAAAAGGCTGTCTTTGTTCCGGAACTGAATCTGGGTATGTTTGTTCAGGAAGTGCAGAAATTCAACCGGAAGAATATTCCTGTGGTAGGAATCAACCGGGTAGACAGCTATCCGATCCTGCCTGCTCAGATCTGCAACGCTATTGAGGAGGTGGCTCGATAATGTTTAAAGACTATTTAGTAACAGAAAAACTGCCGCTGTTCTGGTGTGCAGGCTGCGGCGATGGTATTGTGCTCCAATCCTTACTGCGGAACATGGACAACAAACAGTTGGATCCTAAACAGACGGTCGTAGCAACCGGTATTGGCTGCTGGGGCAAAGCGGACGACTACATCCGGACAAATACCTTCCATGGCACCCATGGCCGGGCACTGGCCTTTGCTACAGGCATCAAGCTGGCAAACCCTAAATTAAAAGTTATTGCCCTGGTTGGGGATGGGGATGGGATCACCATCGGAGGCAACCATCTGATTCATGCAGCCCGCCGTAACGTAGATATCTGTACCATCATGGTCAACAATTTAAACTATGGGATGACAGGCGGTCAATATTCTGGTACGACTCCGAAGCATTCTCTGACGAAGACTTCTCCCTATGGTCATGTGGAACGGAATTTTGACGTGTGTAATGTAGTAAAAGCAGCGGGAGCTACATTTGTAGCTAGGGGCACTGTATTTGATGTATTCCAGCTGGATCAGCTGATCAGTAAAGCTATGGACCACAAAGGCTTTTCTTTTGTAGAAGTTGTTTCTCCCTGTCCGACCCATTTCGGCAGATATAACAAACTGGGCGGCGCTCCCGGCATGCTGAAATGGATCAAGGAAAATACAGTTCCTGCAACTAAGGCTGCTTCTATGACGCCGGCTGAACTGCAAGGCAAGTATGTGACGGGCATTTTTGCTGACTATGAATTAGAAGATTATTCTACAGTGTATGAAAAAGTCATCGACAAGCTGCAGGAAGGGAGGAAGGCCTGATGGCACAGAAAGAGATTACGTTAAGTGGTGTGGGCGGACAAGGTATGATCCTGTGTGGCACGCTCATTGCTCAGGCTGCTGTAAACCACGACCATAAATTTGCTACTCTCTCTTCTGAATATGGGACGGAGACAAGAGGTACCTTTGCTAAGAGTGATGTCATTGTTAATGACGAAGCCATAGATTTCCCGGATGTGACGGATGCGGATTTTGTAGTCTGCCTCCATCAGGTGGCTTATGAACGATATTCAGGAAAACTGCCCGCAAAAGCCCTCCTGTTGTATGATACGGAAATGGTCAAGCCCCATCCGGAGAACAGTGCCCGGGAAAGAGGCCTGGCTATTGAAAAAATGGCTAGGGAATTGGGCAACCCGGCAACCGCTAATATTATCACCATGGGCATCATTACAGGCTATCTTCAAGTCATTACCCAGGAAGGTGCTGAAGCAGCAATTGCCGGTTTCTTTAAGAAAAAGGGCGATAAGGTCATTGCTCTGAACCTTAAGGCTTTTGCAAAGGGGTATGAGCTTGGAGAGCAATTAAAATAAAGATATTTTATAGCATAAAGACTGCCTGCATCGGTTCTGCTATATCAGGGTCTTTAGTCCTCAGTCGTTAGTCTTTAGCTGGAAAGAAAATAGTATCCTTAAGCTAATGACCAAAGACAAACGACTAAAGACCTTTTTCCTGTGCAGCGCACCACTAGGCACTAGCCCACTAGAAACTAGCACACTAATCCCTAGCCCCTAACCTCCATTTGTGTTAAAATAATAAATTAGATATGAAACTCTAGGAGGAATCGACATGAACGTATATGACGAAATGAATACTCTCTGTCAGGCTATCAAAGAATCCCACGAATACAAGAAGATGGTGGAAGCCAAAGGGAAACTGAAGCAGGACAGCACGGCAGAACCTATGGTGAAGGATTTCCTGAAACAAAAACAGGAAATCGAACTGCTGCAATACCAGGGCAAGAAGCCGGAAAAGGAACAAGTAGAAAAGATGCAAAAGCTGTACGAGGTGCTGAACCTGAACCCTGTAGCCAGTGACTACATCCAATGCTACATCCGGTTCCAGATGATGATCGGCGACCTGTCCAAGTCCCTGGGGGATACCATTAAGGAAGCTATTGAGTAATGGGAAAAGAACAATTTCTGGCTTACCTGAAAGCCCATTATCCGGAACAATACCTGCTGGATGAGCCCATGAGCCGGCACACGACATTTCGGGTCGGGGGACCGGCGGACATTTTCGTAATGCCCCGCAGTGCCACCCAGGTCCAGGAACTCATTGTGCAGACGAAGGAGGCGGGCCTGCCGCTTACTGTAGTGGGTAACGGTTCCAACCTGCTGGTTCGGGACAAGGGCATCCGGGGCGTGGTGCTGCAGCTGGGCAACGCCTTCAAGCAGCTCATCCACAAGGACACCCATATCATCGCTGAAACCGGCATCTCCCTCAGTGCCCTGTCCAATCAGGCAGCGGAATGGGGACTGGCAGGTTTGGAATTTGCCTGTGGCATTCCAGGGACTCTCGGCGGTGCTGTGGTCATGAACGCTGGTGCCTATGGAGGCGAAATCGGGCCCCTGGTCCTGTCCGTAGAGGCGGTGACTCTGGACGGCAAGCTGCTGGAACTCAGCAACGAGGATCTGGATTTTGCCTACAGGCACACCACACTGCAGGACATCAACGTCATCGTTCTGCAGGTAGAGCTGGCGCTGACGCCGGGCAACAAAGACGATATTCACAGCCGTATGGCGGAACTTACTCAAAAACGCATTACAAAACAACCTTTGAATCTTCCCAGTGCAGGCAGCACTTTCAAACGGCCTACTGGCTATTATGCAGCGGCCCTCATTGATCAGGCAGGGCTGCGGGGGTATCGAGTGGGAGACGCCCAGGTATCCGAAAAACACACGGGCTTCGTGGTGAACCTTGGGAACGCTACGAGCAGCGAGATCCTCCAGCTCATGGAGGACGTGCGGAACAAGGTCCATGAATTCAGCGGTGTATGGCTGGAGCCGGAAGTCCGCATCTTGGGTGAGAAATAGAAGGGAAGCGTTTTAAAAATGAACAAAGGGTATATCTGTATCTTAGTGACGGCGTTTTTGTTTGGGACCATGGAAACGGTGCTGAAGCTGTATTCCGGTTTGTTCCATCCCATCCAGATTACGGTGTTGCGGTTCCTGGTGGGCGGCCTGGTGCTGCTGCCTATGGCCAAAAAGGCTCTGAAGCAGAGAAATGTTTCTTTGACAACGGACGACTACAAATTCATGGCGTTTTCTGGTTTTCTGGGCGTCGTAGTCAGCATGATTTTCTACCAGATGGCCGTGGTCTACGGCAAAGCGTCTGTCAGCGGCGTCATCTTCAGCTGTAACTCTGTGTTTGTCGTTTTGTTCGCCTATTTCCTGTTGGGCGAAGCCATTACGAAGTATGACGTCACCAGCTTGTTCTTCAGCTTTGCCGGTATCGTGTGCATTGCGGATCCGGCCAACATTGCGGACAATGCTCTCAGCGTGTTCCTGATTCTGATGGCGGCTGTGTTCTTTGCCCTGTATGGTATCGCCGGCCGTAAGAAGAGTCAGCGCTTTGGGGGTATTGCCATAACCTGCTACAGCTTCCTATTCGGCAGCGCGGAAATGTTCCTGCTGATCCTGTTGACGAAGCTGCCCTTTGTCCGCAGTGCTCTGCTGAGCATCGGTCTGAAGGTCTTTACGGATATCCCCATTCTGGAAGGCCTGACCATGGCTCACGTAGGTCCTTTTGCCTACATTGCCGTGGCTGTAACGGGCGTAGGCTACGCCAGCTATTTCCTGGCCATGGAATATACAAACCCGGCTACGGCCTCTCTGGCTTTCTACATCAAACCCATACTGACCAGTACCTTTGCCTGGATGGTCCTGGGTGAACCTATTACCCTGAATATGATTATCGGTATTGCACTGATCGTCTGTGGCTCCTGCATTTCCATGTATGGGAAGAAGAAGAGCGCAGCAGCTGTTGCCAAATAAAGGAGATTTCTATGAACTTCAAATTTGTCCACAACAACTTCAACGTGATGGATCTGAATAAGAGCATCGCGTTCTACAAGGAAGCTCTGGGCCTGGAAGAAACCCGGCGCATCGAGGCTCCAAACTTCACCATCGTCTATCTGGGCGACCATCAGACCAGCCATCTGCTGGAACTGACCTGGCTGAAGGACCGGGAGGTGCCCTACAACCTGGGGGATAATGAATTCCATCTGGCCTTTGAGACCGATGATTTCGAAGCGGCCCACAAGAAACACCAGGAAATGGGCTGTATCTGCTACGAAAATCCCGCCATGGGCATCTATTTCATCACGGATCCCGATGATTATTGGCTGGAGATTTTGCCGCCGAAGAAGAAATAAAAAAGAACCGCCGGTTGGCGGTTCTTTTTTATTTCTTCTTTTTACTTGGATGAGACGTTAGACTTTAGACGTTAGAGGCTAGTGGTCCGCTGGACTGCCCCCACGCCAGCTTCGCTGGCCCTCTCCCCCTACGGGGGCGACAGGGCTTCGCCCAGCGGGCTGTCATCCCCGCAGGGGAGGGGAACCGTGCCAACGGCACGGTGGTGGGGCCGCGCAGAGCGCTTCTCTTCGCTCTTATCTCTTCGCTCTTCACTTACTCAAGCTACTCCTCCTCCGGACACGTAATATCGATCAGCATCTCGATCATATGGTGGAGCAGGCGGACTTCTTCAGTGCTGGCGGCTTTGTAGTACATTTCCTTGCCGGCCCGGCGGCTGACGATGAGACCGTTTTTCTTCAGCACTTTCAGGTGGTGGGATAAGGCAGGGGAGCTCATGTGCATCAGGGCGGACAGGTTGATGACGCATTCTTCGATGTGGCACAGGATCCAGAACAGCTTTACGCGGTTCGTATCCGCCAGGCTGCCGAACAGGGCGGAGACGACAGAGAAATTCGCATGGTCCGGCAGGTCCTGCAAGGCAGCGTCAATATGTTCCCCGTGGTCGTGGGGCAGTTTTTCTATAGGCATGGAAATCACTTCCTGGTTGTTAGGGTATTACTTTTATTATATCATTTTTGGCAAGCTATTCGGCAATCTCTACGTCCTGCCAGTTCTTATTGTTTTGGATTTCCGGATTTTCTCCAAAGAAGGCTTTGCCAGCTTCCTCGTCGCCCTTCAGCCAGTAGCTGAACCAGGCCGTCATATAAGCATCAGGGGCCCGCAGCATGTCGCCGTGGTCTTTTCCCGTTTCTCTGGCTCTGACGGTGGGGACGCCTTCCGGAACAGCGTTGAAGTTTTCTATCTGGGACCACAGGGGCGAAATGCCCTGGCCGCTGGTGGCTGATTTGTCTGAGGCTGTGCCGGCATCCCAGTTGCCCGTACCAGCTGCAAAGAAGACGGGAATGCGGATTTGGGATGGGTCATAGGCCCAGGTTTCCCCTAAGACTTCGCCAGGTTTGCTCCAGAAGGAGGACGTAGCGCTGATTGAGAAGATGGCTTTGTACCTGTTTCCGTTGGGCTGCTTTGTGACGGCGTTCATGGCGCCTACACCGCCCTGGGAATGGCCGGAAATGCCGATATGTTCCGTATCGATTTTGCCGTATAAGGGGCTCTCAGGATTTTCATTTTGTGCCAGCAGGAAATCCAGGGTAGCAGCAGAGGATTCACCGGTGCGGCAGTTCTCGTCCGCATTGCCGGCGGCCACAAAGCCCCAGGAAGCCAGGTGCTTCAGGACAGGGCCGTATTTGTCCACCGGTGTACCGGTGCCGTTGGCGAAGATGACCAGGGGATAGGTCTTACCGGAAGCTGCGTCCTCCTTCGGATACCAGACTTCGTATTTCTTCCAGGTGGTTTTCGGAGCCTTGAAGGTTTTGTGGTCTGTTTTCAGAGAACCCATGGGAGTAAATTTCTTTTCGATGGGCCCTGCAGGAGAAGCGTATTTATAATAATGGACGTTCCGTTCATTCAGGACTGCCCACAGGCCACCGATGACGCCGATGGTTTCCAGAGTGCCTGCATGGGCTTTCTGTGCCAGCACAGGTGCCACAAGGGTCAGGGACAGCAGGATGGCACTAATTCGGCGGGCAAAAGGATGTTTTTGCATAATTTACCTCCAGAATCATTGATTGGTATATTATACCATATTAGGGAAGGGGAAAGAGGGGCGCTCTTCGCTTCGCTTACCCAAGTTACAATCACCCTTGACAAAAATAATAGCCGTAGTATAATGAAGACAATTTCAAAAAGCCAATGGTAATGCGAAGGACAAGCTGTCAGGGATACTGTACAGAGAGGTCGATTGCTGAGAACGACCCAGAACGAATGACAGGTAACCACCTTCAAACCATCTGCTGAAATCAGTAGGCAAGATCGTATGCCCTGCGTTAAAGGGTCCGAGAGGGTCCGGTATCATGCCGGATCAATCAGGGTGGAACCGCGAGCACATGCCCGTCCCTATTTAGGGACGGGTTTTTTATTTGTGTCTACCAAACTTGTTGGGCTATTTTAAGGAGGAAATTGGAATGTCTAGTATCAAAGTGACGCTGCTGGATGGCAGTGTAAAAGAGTTCGAAGCCGGCAGCAGCCTGCTGGAAATCGCCAAGGGCCTGAGCCAGAAGCTGGGTAAGAGTGCCCTGCTGGCCAAGGTGGACGGCGTAAATAAAGATCTGAGCGATGCGCTGGATCATGATGCCAAAGTAGAATTTGTGACTCCGGATAGCGAAGAAGGTCTCCATGCCATTCGCCATACGGCTTCCCATGTGATGGCACAGGCTATCCAACACCTGTTCCCCGGCACGAAATTTGCTATCGGTCCTGCCATCGAAAAGGGCTTCTATTACGACCTGGACAGCGAACATGTCTTCACTCCCGAAGACCTGCGGGCTATTGAAAAAGAAATGAGCAAGATCGTCAAGGCCAACTATCCGCTGGTCCGCAACGAACTGCCCCGGGCAGAAGCTCTGGCCAAATTCAAGGCTGAAGACGAACCCTACAAGGTAGAACTGATCGAAGACCTGCCGGAAGATGCTGTCATCAGCACCTATACCCAGGGCGACTTCACGGACCTGTGTGCTGGCCCTCACTGCCCGTCCACCGGAAAAGTGAAAGCTTTCAAACTCATGAGCATTGCCGGTGCTTACTGGCGTGGCGATGAACACAACAAGATGCTGCAGAGAATCTACGGCACCGCTTTTGCCAGCAAAGAAGACCTGGAAGCTTACCTGCATATGATGGAAGAAGCTGCCAAACGTGACCACCGGAAACTGGGTAAGGAACTGGACCTGTTCATGCTCAGCGATTACGGCCCTGGTTTCCCGTTCTTCCTGCCTAATGGCATGATCATCCGCAACACCCTGATTGATTACTGGAGAGAAGTCCATAGAAAATATGGCTACCAGGAAGTCATGACTCCTATGATCATGAACCGCCAGCTGTGGGAAATGTCCGGTCACTGGGATCACTACAAAGAAAATATGTACTTCACGAAGATTGATGATCTGGACTATGCCATCAAACCGATGAACTGCCCCGGCGGCATGCTGGTTTATGCTAACGAACCTCACTCCTACAAGGAACTGCCTCTGAGAGTGGGCGAACTGGGCCTGGTACACCGTCATGAACTGTCCGGCGCCCTGCACGGCCTGTTCCGTGTCCGCTGCTTCACTCAGGACGATGCCCATATCTTCATGATGCCCAGCCAGATCGAAGAAGTCATCCAAGAAACCATTCGTCTGTTTGACGAAGTGTACGCTACGTTCGGCCTGACCTACCATGCAGAACTGTCCACTCGTCCGGACAACTCCATGGGTGATGACGCTACCTGGGAAATGACCACCAACGCCCTGAAGAAAGCTATGGACGACTTCGGCCTGAAGTATGTGATCAACGAAGGGGACGGCGCCTTCTATGGTCCTAAGATCGACTTCCATCTGAAGGATTCCATTGGCCGGACCTGGCAGTGCGGTACTATCCAGCTGGATATGCTGCTGCCTGAAAAGTTCAATCTGACCTACACCGGTGAAGATGGCCAGAAACATCGTCCTGTAATGATCCACCGTGTAGTTTACGGGTCCATCGAACGGTTCATTGGTATCCTGATTGAAAACTATGCCGGTGCGTTCCCTGCCTGGCTGGCTCCTGAACAAGTCCGCGTGATGCCTATTACGGACAAATACAACGACTATGCTAAGAGCATCGTAGACAAGATGGAAGCTCTGAAGCTCCGCGCTCATCTGGATGCCCGGAACGAAAAGATCGGTTACAAGATCCGCGAAGCCCAGATGAAGAAGGTTCCTTACATGCTGATTGTAGGTGAAAAAGAAGTAGAAAGCGGTACGGTTTCCGTCCGCAGCCGCAGCGAAGGCGACCAAGGTGCAATGCCTGTGGACGAATTCATTGTCAAACTGCAGGAAGAAATCAGAACGAAGAAACAATAATTTCAAGTATAAAAAAGACTGGCGAGGAAATTTTCCTTGCCAGTCTTTTTTTCTTGGATGAGACGTTAGAGGGCAGTGGCCGCTGGCCAGCCCCCTCGCCATCTACGATGGCCCTCTCCCCCTACGGGGGCGACAGGGCGCTGCCCAGCGGGCTGTCATCCCCGCAGGGGAGGAGAACCGTGCAAAGCACGGTGGTGGGGCCGTGCGGAGCACTCCTCTTCGCTTTTACAAGAACAGCACCTTCCCTAAAAAGATATAGAACGTCATGGACAAGGCACTGAGGACGGTGGTATTCATAACGGTCTGGGTGGCGTATTCAGGGTTGTTATTGAATTCCACGGCGAACACGGCTGTATTGGCCGCCAGGGGGATGGAGGAGTAGATCAGGAAGACCAGGGCGCTAACGGGGGTAAAGGCACCGGGGAACAGGGCGTTGCCGGCGTAAATCATGATCAGGGCGGTCATGGGCAGCAGGAAGATCTTGAAGATATTCACAATCCACACATCTTTATCGAACCAGTGGATCTTCGTCCGGGACAGCTGAATGCCCAGAATGACCATGGCAAGGGGCAGCAGGGACTTGGCACACAGGTTCATAACAGGATACAGAAAGAAGTCTTCTACGGGCAGGTGGAACTGCCGGCAGATGAGCCCGGTTGCAATGGCATACAGCATGGGCATGTGGAATACGACGCCTAAGGTCTTTTTCATGGTAGCCGTACCCCGTCCTGCCTGGTACAGGCCGATGGAATTAATGGTGGTACTCTGGACGATGAAGTAGATCATCTGGACGGCCAGGGCTTCTTTCAGATAGGGCGTTTCGCCGTTGACCACGAAGGGCTCATGGGAAAATACCATGGTGATGAGGGAGAGTCCCAGGTTCCCAGTATTATTGAACATGAGGGCGTTCCTGCAGGACTCCGTCATGCCCAGGCTGTAATGGCGGACCTTGCCGATGAGAGTAGCAAAGGTAAAGGACAACAGCATGAATACGACGATGCTGATAAAGGCCGTCCGACCTGCAGGAGGGACCTGCAGGTGGTACACATTCAAAAAGATGAAGCAGGGCAGGATGATGAACATCAGGTACTTGGACAGGATGGCCGGCGGCAGCTTGAATTTTTTATCCAGCCAATAGCCCATGAGCACAAGAAAAAATATAGGAAACATGGAATTCTTTAAGATGAACCAGAATACCATTTACAGGACCTCTTTTCGGATAGAATAGGACTATTATAACATGATACGTTGGTAAGTGAAAAGTGAACAGTGAAAAGTGAAAAGGCGCCTGCGGCGGGCAAGGAAGAAATAGAAAAGCGTAGAGATAAGAGCGAAAAGGACCGCTGCGCGGAGCAATGTAGTCAGCCAAGCTGACAAAAAATTAGGAGCTATGGAATCAACCGATTTCACAGCTCCTAACTAACGTGAGTGGCACCTTTGAGGATCGGCCAGCGGCCACCTCTTCGCTTTTCACTTTTCGCTCTTTGCTTACTCAAGCATTACTTTATCTTCGTCTTATTCATCGCACTGGAAATATGGTTGCCCACGGTCTGGACCAGGTTGACCAGAGCAATCAGGACAATGACGGTGGCTACCATGGTGTCAGCCTGGAAGCGCTGATACCCATAGCGGATGGCCAGGTCGCCTAAGCCACCGCCGCCCAGGGCACCGGCCATGGCACTGGAGCCGATGAGACTGATACTGGCCAGAGTAATGCCCAGCACGATGGAGTGCATGGCTTCCGGCAGCAGCACCTTCCAAATAATCTGAGCAGGGGAGGCCCCCATGGACTGAGCGGCCTCAATGACGCCGGGATCCACTTCCAACAGGGAGGACTCGATGATACGGGAAATAAACGGTGTGCAGGACAAGGTCAGGGGTACGATGGCTGCGGTAGTACCAATGGAGGAACCCACCAGAGCTCTCGTCAGAGGGATGATGGCTACCATTAAGATAATGAAAGGTACGGAACGGATAGCGTTGACGATAGCACCCAGCACCTGATGGACACCTTTGTTTTCCATAATATGGCCTTTGCCGGTAACCGTCAGGATAATGCCCAGAGGCATGCCGAACAAGGTAGCCAACAGGGCGGAAATCAGCACCATGTAGCAGGTTTCGCCTAAAGATTTTACAAGCAGGTTTATCATATTAGGAGACATAACCAATCACCTCAATCTTTAATTGTTTAGCATGGAGATAGTCCATAGCCGTCTTCATATGGGCTTCGTCCCCTTCCAGCTCGATGAGCAGGGTACCGAAAGGCGTGTTCTGCAGGCTTTCGATATTGGCTGTCAGGATGTTCACGTCGATGTCGTATCTTTTGATGAGCACGGAGATAACGGGTTCGCCAGCGCTGTCTCCAATAAAGGACAGGCTGACTACAGCTTTGTCACCGGGCACATACGTATCGTGCATGGGCATCTTCTTCACGAAGTCCGGCAGGTCATTGTGCTGGATGCTGGCCACGAATTCCTTTGTGGTGGCCTTCTGGGGATCCGTGAACAGGTCGAACATGGTACCCTGTTCGATGATTTCCCCGTTTTCAATCACAGCAACCCGGTCACAGATTTCTTTTACCACGTTCATCTGGTGGGTAATCATGACGATGGTGATATGCAGGCGTTTGTTGATATCCCGCAGCAGGGTCAGGATGGATTCCGTGGTCTGGGGATCCAGTGCGGAGGTCGCTTCATCGCACAGCAAAACCTTGGGGTCGGAGGCCAGGGCTCTGGCAATGCCTACCCGCTGTTTCTGGCCGCCGGACAATTGGGAAGGATAGTGATCCGCCCGGTCCGTCAGGCCAACCAGTTCCAGTAAGGGCATGACTTTCTTCTTGATGTCTTCCTTGCCCATGCCCTGGATTTCCAGCGGGAAGGCGATGTTGCCGTACACCGTACGGGCGCTCAGCAGGTTGAAATGCTGGAAGATCATGCCGATATTCTGCCGGGCCTTGCGCAGCTCAGCGGAGCTCATGGCAGTCATTTCCTGGCCGTCTACAAACACTTTGCCGCTGGTAGGCGTTTCCAGCATATTGATACACCGGACAAGGGTGGACTTGCCGGCACCGGATAACCCGATGATGCCAAAGATCTCTCCTTCATTAATGGAGAGGTTGATGTCTTTCAGGGCGTGCAGGTCCCCTGAACTGGTATGATAGACTTTGTCTATGTGCTGCAACTCTATCATGGTGTGCACCTCCAAATGCTTGAAATAAAAAATTCCTCTTCATGACGTATGAAGAGGAATCAGATTGGCTCACTCATCTTCATCTTTCAGGATGTTCCTGATGGACTTAGCACCGTTCACATGGTGATGGTTGCCGTAACTTCATTGGGCCAGTCCCTCCGTTACTCTCGATGAATCCGTGTCAATTAATCTTACCTTATTAAGTAGGAATTGTCAATGAGTACTTAGGTAAGTGAAGAGCGAAGAGGTAAGAGCGAAGAGGCGCCTGCGGCGGGCAAGGAAGAAATAGAGAAACAAAGAGCGAAAGTAGTGGCGTTTAGCAAACTACAGGCAAGGCGGGCGGAGCCCACCTCTTCGCTTTTCGCTCTTTGCTCTTCGCTGTTTTTGCAAAATCTTACCAGATTTTGCAAAAACTCTTGCATTTACTTCTTCATCGTGCTAAAGTACTAAATTAGTAAAGCAAACATCAACTACACCTGAAAATCATAGAAAGGGGCTTTACATATGCAGGCAGGTTTAAATAAGAAAGAAATCCAGCAATTAGGTCAGGCTTTTCTTCTTCTGGAAAACGAAGAGGCTGCCTTGGCGTTCCTGGAAGACATCTGCACGCCTAATGAACTGAAGGCGCTGAGCCAACGGTTAGAAGTGGCGGTGCGTCTTCATCGCGGCGAAAACTATGCCAAGATTGTCAAGGATACGGGCGCCAGCAGCACAACGATTTCCCGTGTGAATCGTTGTTTGAATTACGGGGCAGGTGGCTATCGGTCCATCATTCCCCAGCTGACTAAAGGAGAAGAAGATTAATGAGTAGTAACGTATTGCGGATTCCCTACGGTACAAAAGACGTACTTCCCGGCGAAGCCCGGATGAAACGCAAGATAGAAGATAAGATTGCCAATAACTTTTTATCCTGGGGGTATGACGAAGCAGAGACCCCCACATTTGAATTTGCGGATACCTTTGCCCTGTCCGGGGCAGGCATCACAAAAGAAAGCATGCGCTTTATCGGCCGGGACAGCCGGACCCTTATGCTGCGCAGCGAAATGACTACGGGTCTGGCCCGGATGGTGGCTACCCGTCTCCAAAACGATACGGGCATCAAACGGCTGTTCTACATTGCCAACGTGTTCCGTCATGAAGAGACCCAGGCCGGCCGCCAGTGTGAATTCTGCCAGGCCGGTATCGAACTGATTGGGGCTGAAGCTCCTATGGCAGATGCCGAGGTGCTGGCCCTGGCGGTGGACAGCCTGAAGGCAGCAGGTCTGCAGGACTTTCTGCTCAGCATCGGCCACAGCGGATTTGTCAGCGGCCTCATGGAAGAAGCCCGGCTGACTCCGAAACAGGCCGCTTTTGTGAAAGAAATGATCCTGACCCACAATTCTGTAGGTCTCCAGGAAGCGGCCAATTCCTTCATTCCCACTCCATTGAAAGATTTGTTCAGCCAGCTGCTGTACCTGCAGGGCGGTGTGGAAGTCTTGGACGAATTAGCCACAAAGGTTCATAACGAGAACTGTCTTGATGCACTGCAAAACCTGAAAGACATCTATAAGCTTACGGAATCCTATGGGGTTTCCGAATACCTGTCCTTCGACCTGAGCCTGATCCGGGACTTCGATTATTACACTGGCATGGTATTTGAGGCCTATGCTCCGCACCTGGGCTTCAATATCTGCGGCGGCGGCCGTTACGACAATATGATGGCGGCCTTCGGAGATCCTCAGCCGGCTACGGGCTTTGCCATGGGGATAGACCGTATCATCCTGTCCCTGCGCCGGGATGGCCGCTTCAACCAGGAATCCAAGTGGGATATCTTTGTAGCCTGGGCTCCCGGCCATGAGGAAGAGGCCATTAAGAAGGCCATCATGCTCCGCCGGGATGGCAAGAACGTGAAAGTGGCTACAGAAGACCTGACACCGGAAGAAGCTAGCAAGGCCTGTGCACAGAACCGTTGTGAAGCCCTGGCTTATATTGGATAGGAGAGAGACAGGAATGGAATATTTAACGATTGCGCTGCCGAAAGGCAAGCTGTTTGCCAAGTCCGTAGACATGCTGGCTAAGGTAGGCTACGCTGCGGAAAACGTAGTGGAGGACTCCCGGAAGCTGGTCATTGCTAACGAAGAGACGAAGGTAAAATTTATCATTGTCAAGACGGTGGACCTGCCTACCTATGTAGAATACGGGGCTGCGGACATCGGTATTATCGGCAAGGATGTGCTGAACGAAGAACATAAAGATATTTACGAACTGCTGGACATGGGCTACGGGGCCTGCCACCTGATGATGGCTGTGCCGGAAGCCAAGGTATTGCCGGAAATCACGGACTACGCTCACCTGCGGGTGGCTACGAAGTACCCCAATTCCGCTACAGCCTTCTTTGAGAAGCTGGGCATCCAGATGGAAATTATGAAGCTGAACGGCTCCATCGAATTGGCGCCCATTGTAGGCCTCAGCGAATGCATCGTGGATATTGTGGAAACGGGACGGACCCTGCGGGAAAACAAATTGAAGGAAGTGGCCATGGTCTATCCCAGTACCGCACGGCTCATCTGCAATAAAGTCAGCTTCAAGATGCAGTACGGCCGCATCAAGAAGCTGGTAGAAGACTTAGAAATTGTATTACAAGGAGAAAAGAACGCGAAGAAAGCCTAAGGAGGTATGTGTATATGACGACAATCTTGCCACGGGTCTCCCTGGCCCGGATTGAAGAATATACGGTAGAGACCACGCCGGATGCGGATATTGTGGTCAATGCCAACGAAACGAACTGGAATATGCCGGCGGATCTAGTGGCCGAAGTGCAGCAGGTGGTGGCGAAGAATGCCTTTAACCGGTATCCTTCTATGAACTGCGAGGAACTGTGCGAACCCATTGGAGCAGCCTGGGGCGTGGATCCTCTGACTGTAATCATCGGCAATGGGTCCAGCGAACTGCTGGAAAAGGTGTGCTACGCTTTCGGCGGCACGGGCCGGAAGATTGCCTATCCCGTGCCTTCCTTCTCCATGTACGAGACTTACTGCGTGCTGGCGGACAGTGAACCGGCACCTTTCCAGCTGACACCGGAGGGCTATATAGATCCGGATGCCGTCATTGCGTTCTGCAAAAAAGAAAAACCGGCTCTGCTGATTATCTGCAATCCTAACAATCCGACGGGCAACTATACGCCCCGGGATGCCATGGTGAAGATTATCCGCAATGTGGATTGCCCGGTAGTCATGGACGAAGCCTATCTGGACTTTGCCGTGGAAGAGGGCGACCCCAAAGAACTGACCACTATGGAACTGGTTCACGAAGTGGACAACCTGGTCGTACTGAAAACGTTTTCCAAGGCCTACGGCCTGGCCAACCTGCGGGTGGGGTACGGCATCGGCAGCCCGGAAGTCATGAAGGTGCTGCACAAAGTCATCCTTCCCTACATGACCAATGGCATTTCCCTGCAGACCGCAAAATTGTTATTCAGCAAACCGGAAGTGCTGGCAAACCGGGTGAAAGCCATCGTCAGCGGCCGAACCTACCTGCGGAAGGGCTTTGAAGACCTGGGCTTCTTCGTCATGCCCTCTGCTACGAACTTCCTGTTGGTACGACCTGTGGGGGCTGTGCTGGACACCTTGGTGAAGAAGGGCGGCATTACAGCAGCAGATGAAGCCGCAAAGCAGAAAGCGGCCGGCACTTATTTCTTCAAACAGATGCTGGAGCGGAAGGTCCTGATTCGGAACTTCTCCCAGAATTCCTATATTCCCGGCGGCCTGCGGATTTCCGTAGGGACCGAGGAAGAAAACAAGATCATTATCGAGACTGCGGCAGCAATCCTTAAGGAGGCATAAGTCATGCGTATTGGTAAGGTGGAACGGGTAACAAAAGAAACGAGTGTACTGGTAGAAATCAATCTGGATGGTTCTGGCAAGGCGGACATCTCTACGGGCGTAGGGTTCTTCGACCATATGCTGACTCTCCTGGCCGTCCATTCCTTTGCAGACCTGACGGTCCATGCCAAGGGCGACTTGGAAGTGGATTCCCACCATACCATAGAAGACATCGGTCTGGCTCTGGGCCAGGCTATCCGGCAGGCTCTGGGCAATAAAGCGGGCATCCATCGCTATGGCAGCTGCCTGCTGCCCATGGATGAATGCCTGGCAGAAGTGGTGCTGGACTTCAGCGGGCGTCCCTTCCTGGTGTGGAACGCCGACGTGCCCCGGGTGCGGCTGGGCAACATGGATACGGAAATGGGTGAAGAATTCTTCCGGGCTCTGGCTATGGAAAGCGGCCTGACCCTGCATATCAACGTGCCTTATGGCAAGAATACCCACCATATCCTGGAAGCCATCTTCAAAGGTTTTGCCAGAGCTATGTCCATGGCCGTGGCTATGGATCCCCGGGTACACGGGGTCATGAGCAGCAAGGGGGCACTATGAGCAATAAAATCGTCATCATAGACTACGACAGAGGCAACCTGCACTCTGTGTATAACGGCCTCATGAAGGTTGGGGCCGATGCGGAAATCTCCCCGGACCCTGCCGTCATCGAGGCGGCGGACAAGGTGATTCTGCCGGGGGTAGGGGCCTTTGGAGATTGCATGGAAACCCTGAACAGGAAAGGCCTCGTGCCCGTCATCCAAAGGGCTCTCCACAGTGGCAAGCCTTTTCTGGGCATCTGCCTGGGGGCTCAGCTGCTGTTTGAAAGCAGCGAGGAATCTCCCGGGGTGCCGGGCCTGGGCTTTTTCAAGGGCCAGGTGAAGAAGATTGTGACGCCCTACAAGATTCCCCATATGGGCTGGAACCAGCTGAAGGTAGTGAATCCGTCTCCGCTCATGAAGGACGCGGACGGCAAGTTCTGCTATTTCGTCCACAGCTTCCACTGCGTGCCCGATGACCCGTCCATCATTACGTCCACCTGTGACTACGGCAGCATCATTACGGCTTCCGTAGGCCAGGGCAGTGTGCAGGCTTTCCAGTTCCATCCGGAAAAATCTTCCTTTGCAGGCCTGGCTATGCTGAAGGCCTTTAAGGAGTGGAACGTATGAACATCTATCCTGCCATCGATCTGAGGGGCGGCAATTGTGTCCGCCTTATCAAGGGTGATTTTGCCAAAGAAACGATTTACAGTCACGATCCCGGGGCCATGGCTGCCAAGTGGGCCAGTGAGGGGGCAGCGTCCATCCATGTGGTGGATCTTGACGGCGCTTTGGCCGGGGAAAGCAGGAATCTGGAGGCCATCCAGAGCATCATTGCCCAGGGAAAAATTCCCATCGAAGTGGGCGGCGGCATCCGGACCATGGCTCATATAGAGAAGCTGCTGGGCCTGGGGGTCCATCAGGCCATCCTGGGGTCCGCAGCCGTCAAGAGTCCGGAATTGGTGAAAGAGGCCTGCAAGGCCTTTCCGGGCCAGATTGTCGTAGGCATCGATGCCAAAAACGGCGACGTGGCCGTGGAAGGCTGGGAAATCAGCGGCCATATCCAGGCGGATGAACTGGCGAAGAAGATGGCCGATGCCGGTGTTAGCCGGATCATCTTCACGGATATTGCCCGTGACGGCATGCTGACGGGCGTAAATATTGAAGCCACCGTGCAGGTTGCCAAGGCTTCCGGCCTGAAGCTGACGGCCAGCGGCGGCGTGGCGTCCATTAAAGACGTCATAGAATTGAAAAAAAGAGAGGCTGACGGCATAGAAGGCGTCATTATCGGCAAAGCCCTGTACACCGGGGCTATCGACCTGCGCCAGGCCGTACAAGTGGCCAAGGAGGGGTAAGCATGCAGACAAAGCGGATCATTCCCTGTCTGGACGTAAAGGACGGACGGGTTGTCAAAGGCACGAACTTTGTGCAGCTGCGAGATGCCGGAGACCCGGTGGAGCTGGCGTCTCTGTATGAAAAAGAACAAGCCGACGAACTGGTCTTCCTGGATATTACCGCGTCTCTGGAAAAACGGAAATCCATGGTAAATACCATAGAACGGACGGCCCGGGAAGTATTTATGCCTCTGACCGTTGGGGGCGGCATTACGTCTATAGAAGATATGCGGGCCGTGCTCATGGCCGGGGCGGATAAGACCAGCCTGAACTCGGCGGCTGTGAAGAATCCTGACATCATCCGGCAGGGGGCTATCGCCTTCGGCAATCAGTGCGTAGTGCTGGCTGTGGATGCAAAGCGGGTTGGCGAGCAGAAATGGGAAGTATACATCAACGGCGGTCATACGCCTACGGGCATTGATGCTCTGGAATGGATTAAAAAGGCCGTGTCCCTGGGTGCCGGGGAAATCCTGCTGACCAGTATGGATGCGGATGGCACAAAGGACGGTTTCGATATTCCTCTGACCCGGACTGTGGCTGAAGCAGTGCCCGTGCCGGTTATTGCTTCCGGCGGCGCCGGCTCCCTGGAGGACTTCTATGAAGTGCTGACGGCGGGCAAGGCGGACGCAGCCCTGGCAGCCTCCGTGTTCCACTATGGGACGTTTACGGTGCGGCAGGTAAAGGAATATCTGCGGAACAAAGGAGTGGAAGTACGGTTATGAAAGTAGACGTAAGCCATTTGAAATTTGACGACAGAGGACTGATTCCCGCTATCGTGCAGGACTACAAGACGGACCAGGTACTGATGCTGGCTTATATGAACGGGGAATCCCTGGCTTTGACGGTGGAAACCGGGTACACCTGGTTCTGGAGCCGCAGCCGCAAAAAGCTGTGGAACAAGGGCGAATCCAGCGGCCATACCCAGAAGGTCATGAGCATTACCTACGATTGCGACGGGGATACCCTGCTGGTAAAGGTCATCCAGAAGGGTGCTGCCTGCCATACGGGAAATTATTCCTGCTTCTTCAATCCTCTGTGGAATGCAGGAGAGGGCAAGAACCTACCTGTCGCCGAGCAGAATCTGCCCCAGGTCATTGACGAACTGTACAAGCAGATCCGCAATCTGAAGCCGGACAACGCTCCTGCTCTGAAAGGCCTGCCTGCGGGCAGCGAGGACGATATCCTGAAGCTGCTGGCCAAGAACAATATCAACATGACGCTGGCCTCCAAGAATGCCAATAAAGACCAGGTTGTTTACGAGATGGGCGATTTATGGTATCATTGCTTAGTGCTGTTAGCCTACCATAATATCACGC
Organism: uncultured Acidaminococcus sp.; assembly: GCA_900314165.1. Next base: position 12,525 of record OMUE01000039.1, on the reverse strand, counting down.
CCAGCCAGATGCTGGCAGAAATGGCAGGACGGAAAGAAGAAAAAGAGAAATAGCAGCAAAATAGAACCCTGGAGGCTGTTATGGCTAGATTATTTGGAACGGATGGCGTGCGCGGTGTCGCCAATGGACCTGTACTGAATGCAGAACTGGCTTATAAATTAGGACGGGCAGCTGCCCAATATTTCGGTCGGGAAGTCAAGACCCCGAAAATCCTCATCGGTCGGGATACGAGACTGTCCGGTACCATGCTGGAGTCCGCTCTGGCTGCAGGCATCTGCAGCGCCGGAGGCAATGCCCATATGCTGGGTGTCATCCCTACGCCGGCTGTGTCCTACCTGACGGAAAAGATGGAAGCCAATGCAGGCGTCGTCATTTCCGCATCCCACAATCCGTTTGAAGACAACGGGATCAAATTCTTTGCGAAAAGCGGCTACAAGCTGCCGGATGCCGTAGAAGATGAAATCGAATTCATCGTCAAGAGTGACATAGACTACAATACGACTCTGACGGGCTCTTCACTGGGCAAGGTCATTCCCGAACCGGATATGGGTGCGTTCTACGTGCAGCATATTGTGAATAGTGCGGACCTGAAGCTGAATGGCCTGAAAGTGGTCATGGACTGCGCTAATGGAGCCAACAGCGAATTTGCGCCCACAATCCTGCGGCTGTTGGGAGCTCAGGTCTTCCCGATTTACAATACGCCTAATGGCATCAACATCAACAATGGCTGCGGTTCCACCCATCTAGAAGCGCTGCAACGGAAAGTGGTGGAACTGGGTGCTGACTGCGGCCTGGCTAATGACGGGGACGCAGACCGGCTGTTGGCTGTGGATGAAAACGGCAACGCTCTGGACGGGGACCAGATTATGCTGATCTGCGCCCTGGATCTCATGCGGGCCGGCAAATTGAAGGATAATGTGCTGGTGACCACGGTTATGAGCAACGTGGGCCTGGCCAAAGCCATGAAGGAACACGGGGGCTCTACGGCAAAGACGGCCGTAGGGGATCGCTATGTGCTGGAAGAAATGCTGAAGCACGACTACAAGCTGGGCGGCGAACAGTCCGGCCACATCATCTTTGGAGATCTGGTACGGACCGGCGATGGCATGATGACCGCTGTGAAGCTGTTGGGCTCTCTGGTGCGGCATAACAGAACCCTGTCCCAGATGGGCGCTCTCATGGTGAAATATCCTCAGACCCTGCTGAATGTCCGGGTGAAAGATAAAAACGGCTGGGAAAAGAACAAAGCAATCCAGGAAGTGACGGCTAAGTACACGGAACTGCTGGGAGACGACGGTCAGGTGCTGGTCCGGGCTTCCGGTACGGAACCTCTCATCCGCATTATGGCCCAGGGTCCTAACCAGGCTGAACTGGACCGCATTACGGAAGCCATTGCAGAAGTGGTGAGGAGAGAACTGGTGTAAGCTTGGAAAAAGCGAAAAGTGAAAAGCGAAAAGTGAAAAGGTGCCTGCGGCGGGCAAGGAGGAAAGAAAAAAGCGAAGAGCGAAGAGTGAAGAGCGAAGAGGCGCCTGCGGCGGGCAAGGTAGAAATAGAATACCGTAGGGGCGTGCCAACGGTCGGGCGGTGCGCCCAGTAAGAACGGACTGTGATTTTTCACAGTCCGTTTTCTTTTACTAAGTTGACCAACCTTGTCAAAAATAGTATTATTTAAATAACTGTGGTTACATGTTCTCCGGGGGTACCGGTCTGGAGAGCTGGCTGGCGGCTGAGGGGGCGCCGGCATAAGGGATGACCCGGTTCTATGAGCGCAAGTGCCGGCAGGAAACCGGCGGACGAGGAAGAGGTTTATCGAAACGTCAGCGGATGCCTCTCGGTAAGCTGCAGACCGTAAACAGGCCTACAAAAGCTCTTGGCAACAAGGATGCACAGAAGGGCCTGTGGCAGACGGTATACTATACTACAAACAATCTCAGGAGGGTACAGCTATGTGCGGTATCGTAGGGTATATTGGCAGAAAACAGGCAACACCATTTTTAATCGAAGGCTTGAGCAAGCTGGAATACAGAGGGTATGACTCTGCAGGCATTGCAGTCTACCATGACGGCACTATCCAGGTAGAGAAATGCGTAGGCCGTCTGGACGCCCTGCGCCAGAAAATCGTTGGCCGGGAACCGGTGGGCACCATCGGCATCGGCCATACCCGTTGGGCTACCCACGGGAAACCCAGTGACATCAACGCCCATCCCCATACGGATGAAAACCATGACTTTGCCGTAGTCCATAACGGCATCATCGAAAACTACATGCCTTTGAAGCAGGAGATGCTGAATAAGGGCCATCATTTCCAGTCCGATACGGATACAGAAATCGTACCTCATCTGATGGCGGATCAGTGGGACGGGGACTTTGAAAGCACAGTCCGCAAGGTCCTGCATATCATCAAGGGTTCTTATTCCCTGGTATTCGTGTGCGCCAAAGAGCCGGACAAACTCATCTGCGCCAAGAAAAACAACCCGCTGATCATCGGCCTGGGCCAAGGGGAAAACTACATTGCTTCCGACATTCCGGCTATCATTGCCAAGACCCGGGATACGTATATCCTGAACGACGGGGAAATGGCTGTGGTCACTGCGGACAGCGTAGCCGTAAAGGATCTGGAAGGCAATCCTATTGATAAAAAGGTTTTCAAAGTTACCTGGAATGCAGAAGCAGCTGAAAAGGGCGGTTTCGAGCACTTCATGCTGAAGGAAATCTACGAACAGCCGAAAGCAGTCCGGGATACCCTGCGGGGTCGCGTGTCCGCAGCCAGTGATGAAATCCATTTCCCGAACCTGAACTGGACGGCAGACACCCTGAAGGATATTAAGAAAATCTTCATCGTAGCCTGTGGTACGGCGTACCATGCAGGCATTGTAGGCAAATATTACATTGAAAAGATGGCCCGGATTCCTGTGGAAGTGGATATCGCCAGCGAATTCCGGTATCGGGATCCCATTATTGACGAGAGCTGCCTGTGCATCGTTATCAGCCAGTCCGGGGAAACCAGTGATACTCTGGAAGCCCTGAAGGAAGCCAAACGGCGGGGTGCCAAGACTATGGCTGTGACCAACGTGGTGGGCTCTTCCATCGCCCGGGAAGCGGACCAGGTAGTGTACACCTATGCAGGTCCGGAAATCGCCGTAGCCTCTACAAAAGCCTATACAACCCAGCTCATCGTCATGTGCCTGCTGAGCCTGTACGTCGCTCAGCTGAAGGGCACGCTGGCTGCTGAACGGATTCACGAACTGGTCCAGGGCATTCTGGCCATTCCCGAACAGATGCACCAGGTGCTGGACCATGTGGACCAGATCAAGGTGTTTGCGGCCAACTATGCGGATAAAGAAGACGCATTCTTCCTGGGCCGCAGCCTGGACTACGCCGTAGCTCTGGAAGGGGCCCTGAAGCTGAAGGAAATCTCCTACATCCATGCAGAAGCCTATGCAGCCGGGGAACTGAAGCACGGGACCTTGGCCCTGATCGAAGAAGGGGTGCCCGTCATCGTGCTGGCTACCCAGTCCTCCATTTACGACAAGACCATCAGCAACCTGCAGGAAGTGAAGACCCGTGGGGCTATCGTCATCGGCATCGGCATGGAAGGGGATACGGAACTGGCTAAACACGCCAACTCCGTCATCATTATCCCTAGAGCTGACGAAGACCTGGCACCGATCCTGGCAGTCATCCCTCTGCAGCTGCTGGCCTACTACGCTGCCCTGGCTCGTGGCTGCGACGTGGACAAACCCAGAAACCTGGCTAAGAGCGTGACGGTGGAATAAAAGCTTGGCAACGACGGACGCACGGAAATTGCTCATATCGATTTGCAATTTCCTTTACGACGACCGACGGACGATGTGTTCTGCACAGCAAATTAAAAATCCAGTCCTTTGTACGTACGGGGGACTGGATTTTTTTCATCTGTCGTATGTCGTCAGCAAAAATAAATTTTCTATTTATTTTGCGTGCGTCCGTCGTTACTATGGCTCTAGCTCTTGCATTCCTCCTCAAAAATGTATAAAATAAAGTCATTGTCATGTCAGTTGATTAGGCACTGACGTGGAACGGATTCGATATTACAACGGGAGGAGATTCCTGATTATGGAAGATATTTATGATGCGATAGAGCGGTTAAAGAAAGAAAGGAACGCGGTAATCCTGGCCCACGTGTACCAGCCGGATGAAATCCAGGAAATTGCGGATTTCTGCGGCGATTCCTTTGCCCTGTCTCAAAAGGCAGCCAATACGGATGCAGATGTGATCGTGTTCTGTGGCGTCCGGTTCATGGCAGAGACTGCCAACATCCTGTCTCCTCAGAAAATCACGCTGCTGCCGGCTGCGGATGCTACCTGCCGGATGTTTGACCATACTCTGGAAGCCCGGGTAAAGGCAGCGTTGAAGGAACATCCCGAATACAAAGTGGTTTCCTACGTGAATTCTCCTGCTTCCGTGAAAGCCCTCAGTGAAATCTGCTGCACGTCTTCTAATGCAGTAGAAGTCATTGAATCCTTACCCAAAGATATGGAAATCCTGTTTGTACCGGACATGGATCTGGCTTCCTTTACGGCAGAACAGACAAACCACCACATCATTCCATGGAAAGGCGCCTGCCCTACCCATTTCAACCTGACGGTGGAGGATGTGAAGAAAGCGAAAGAAGCCCATCCGGAAGCCTTGGTGCTCATGCATCCGGAATGCCGTCCGGAAGTCCGGGCTTTGGCCGATTATATTGGCAGCACCATGGGTATCGTGAAATATGCGGAACAAAGCGACCAGGATTCCTTCATCATTGCTACGGAATGCGGCGTCATGTACCAGCTGACGGAACGGTGTCCTCATAAGCATTTCTACATGGCCAGCGGCGACCTGCTGTGCCCCAATATGAAGAAGACTACTCTGGAACTGGTGAAGAAGTCCCTGGAAACCCTGGAACCCCGCATCGTAGTACCGGAAGACATCCGGGTGAAAGCCTATGACGCCTTGCAGAAGATGCTGGCCATTACAGGCGAAGCGTCTAAATAAAGGAGAATCGGGAATGGAGCACTTTTGGATGAATTTTGATACCCGTACCTGCGCCTTTCAGGAAGCAGATGTACTGGTTATCGGTTCCGGTGCGGCAGGTCTCCAGACAGCTTGGAGCCTGGCAGAACAAGGCCGTCATGTCCTCGTGGCCGTACGGGATACTCTGGCAGACAGCAATACGGCTAAAGCTCAGGGGGGCGTAGCTTCTGCCCTGGGCCCTGACGATAATCCGGAACTGCATCTGCAGGACACCCTTGTGGCCGGCGCAGGCCTCACCGATGAAACGATTGCCAGAATCGTAGTGACAGGAGGCCCTAAAGCCGTACTGGACTTGCAGGCTCATGGGGCGGAGTATGACCTGAATCCGGATGGTACGCTGGCTTTAGGACGGGAAGGAGCACACAGCCGGAACCGCATCGTCCATTCTCACGGGGACAGCACCGGTGCAGAAATCTCCCGGGCTCTGCGGGCCATTGTGGCCCAAGAAGAAGCTATCGAAACACTGGAGCAGTGCTACGTGACGGACCTTTTGGTCAAGGATGGAGCCTGCTACGGGGTCATGGCTTTTTACAAAGAAAAACCCTTGTGCATCCGGGCTAAGGCCGTGGTGCTGGCTACGGGCGGTGTCGGCCGGCTGTTCTACCACACTACGAATCCCGAAGGGGCTACGGCCAGCGGCATGGCTCTGGCCTATCGGGCCGGCGTCCAGCTGAAGGACATGGAATTCATCCAGTTCCATCCTACGGCTTTGGCCCTACCGGACAAGCCCAGCTTCCTGGTGTCCGAGGCCGTGCGCGGTGCCGGGGCTCTGTTGTACAACGTGAAGGGCGAGAGGTTCATGCCCAATTACCATCCGATGAAGGAACTGGCTCCCCGGGACGTCGTGGCTCGGGCTATCGGCAGGGAAATGCAGAAATGCCGGGCCAATAATGTGTTCCTGGATGCAACGGTCGTACCTGATGTGAGAAACAAGTTTCCTATGATTGCAGAAACGCTGGAGGACTACGGCATCGACATGGCGAAAGACCGGATTCCTATTGCCCCGGCGGCTCACTACATGATGGGCGGCATCGCTACGGACGAATGGGGACGGACCAGCGTGCAGCACCTGTATGCCTGTGGGGAAGCTGCCTGCACGGGCCTCCAGGGCGCCAACCGTCTGGCCAGCAATTCCCTGCTGGAAGGGCTTGTACTGGGCCGCAGAGTGGCCCAAGACATCTGTGCTCATGAGGGAGCTCAATGGACGGACAATCTCTCCTGGCAGGCAGATATGAGGGATGTGGATATGCTGCCCGCCAATGTGCACAAAATGAGCGTGGCGGTGAAGCAGATCATGAGCCGCTACATGGGCATCGTGCGCAATCAGGAAGATTTGGAGACGACCATCGTATTCCTGAAGGAATGCCTGCGCCTGCTGACGGATAAGGCGGCCGTGTCCGTGGATATGTTGGACCTGCACTCCCAGCTGCTGGTATCCCTGCTCATGACCCAGGCCGCGCTGGCCCGGCAGGAAAGCCGTGGAGGCCATTATCGGCTGGATTATCCGGAAACGAAGGAAGAGTGGCGGCATCATAGCCTGCAGGATATCAAGGAACCCGGAAAGGTGGCTTATACAAAATGAACAGACTGGCATTGGACGAAGCAATCAAAACCTGGCTTATTGAAGATATTGGAGAAGGGGATCTGACCACGGAAGCCCTGATTCCGGAAGGGGCTGTGACTACCGGCATTATCCATGCCAAAGCCAGCGGCGTGCTGTGCGGCGTGGACGTAGCCCGGGAAGTGTTCCGGGTGCTGGATCCTACCCTGACCTATACGGCGAAACTGCAGGATGGGGCCAAAGTAGAGAATAAGAGCATCATTGCCGAGGTCTCCGGCAATGCCCGCAGCGTCCTGACCGGGGAACGGCTGGCTCTGAACCTGATGCAGCATCTGTCCGGCATTGCTACCCATACGGCAGCGTTTATGGACCTGATCAAAGACACAGGGGCCTATGTGGTGGATACCCGTAAGACTACGCCGGGACTGCGCATGCTGGAAAAGTATGCCGTGACCGTCGGGGGAGGCAAGAACCACAGATTGGGCCTGTTTGACGCCATCCTTATCAAAGATAACCACATCGAAGTGGCGGGCAGCATTACGGAAGCTCTGCGTCGGGCGAAAGCCCATGTGGGCCATATGACGAAGGTGGAAATCGAAGTGGAGAATCTGGATCAGTGCAAGGAAGCTCTGGCCGCTGGTGCCGACGTCATCATGCTGGACAACATGAGCCCTGAGCACATGAAGGAATGTGTTGCGTATATCAATCACCGGGCTAAAGTGGAAGCCTCCGGCGGCATTGATGAAACGACACTCCGTGCCGCTGCCGAAAGCGGTGTGGACGTAGTCAGCATCGGTGCTCTGACCCACACGGTGAAGGCCCTGGATATCAGCATGGATATTGGGAAGATCAAGGGATAATAGAATACTTGAATAGGACGGCCGACAGATGACGGCCGATAAAGCAGAACGACGGCCGACGGGTAATACCGACGGCCGTTTGTTTTATGTGGTATAATACGTTCATCCTAACTCGAAAGAAGAATGTTTATGGAAGTTACCTCAGAATTATATACACAACCCTGCGCCCTGTGCCCTCATGAATGTGGCGTGGTGCGGCCTTATAGAGACGGAGAACAGGGCACCTATGGCTTCTGTCGCTGTGCCCTGATGCCAAAGGCAGCCAGAGCGGCGCTTCATATGTGGGAAGAGCCCTGTATCAGCGGCACGGGCGGCAGCGGTACCGTATTCTTTTCCGGCTGTACGCTCCAGTGCGCCTTCTGCCAAAACAGTGAGATTTCCGCAGAGGGCAAGGGCTGGGAAGTGACGCCGGCGCAACTGCGGAAAATTTATCAGGACCTGATTGACCAGGGGGCTCATAATGTGGACCTGGTGACGGCGACCCAGTATCTGCCCCTCATTCTGGAATCCCTGCAGGAACCGCTGTCCGTGCCCGTTGTGTACAACTGCGGAGGCTACGAAAAAGTAGAGACGTTAAAGCTTTTGGAAAGCAAGGTCCAGATCTATCTGCCGGATTTGAAATATTACAGCGACGAGGCCGCTATCCGCTACAGCAGGGCTCCCCACTATTTTGATATTGCCACAAAGGCAATCCTGGAGATGTACCGGCAGGTGGGGCCTTACGAGATGGATGATGAGGGCATCCTGCAAAAAGGGGTGGTCATCCGACATTTGATTTTGCCCGGGAATCTAGAGGACAGCCACCGGATCATCGACTGGGTAGCCGATACCTTTGAACCGGGACAAGTCCTGTTCAGTCTCATGCGCCAGTACGTGCCTTGTGGCCGGGCGGATCAATACCCTGAAATCAACAGGCTCCTGACGGACGAAGAATATCAGGACGTGGAGGATTACCTTTTTGCCAGCACTATCGAGGATGGTTTCGTCCAGGAAGCCGCCAGTGCCGACGCCCAGTTTATCCCGGTGTGGGATGGGACGGGAATCTTTTTAAGTGAAAAGTGAAAAGCGAAAAGTGAAAAGGCGCCTGCGGCGGGCAAGGAAGAAATGAAAAAAGCGAAGAGCGAAGAGTAAAGAGCGAATAGGTGGTGCTCTGCACCCAGTCCGCCCTCGCTTTAGCGGGGGCAAGTATAGTTAAAGCTGTCAGCAACCTTTCTGTCCGCCCTTTCCAAGGGCGGGGGACCGGCGTAGCCGGTGGTGGGTTCATACACAAGGATGGTGGTGGGGGTGCCCGTCCAGTTGATTTCTTTCTTCGCAACTTTTTTTCCGCGATTTTCATGGGGCTTTTTGGTACACTGACCATGTCAGGGAAACCTGGCAAGTGGCCGTTGTTTTAGGTACAGGCACATCCTGTACCTTAGTTGGCGGCTGAGCCACCGTAAGGACCTTGCAGGCGGAACCGGTTTTGAATTGGGATTGGACACAGGACCAGGAACCCGGTACGTTTTTAGGACGAGGAACAAGGGACGCAGTACCGTCAATAATCCTGCGATTGATGTCTATGACATGCTGATTCCGGTTCCCCTGCAGGTCTTTATCTGGTCACGAACCCACCACCGGCTACGCCGGTCCCCCGCCCTTGAAAAGGGCGGACAGAGGGGAGGCCGAGGGCTCTAATCTGACTTGCCCTTGAAAAGGGCGGACTTAGGGCCAGCGGCCACCTTTTTACTTATCCTTGCTCCGCGCAGCGGCCTCTTCGCTCTTATCTCTTCGTTTTTCCGAACAGAAAGGATGATCCCCATGAAATTAAAAGACGCCAGAACCTTGAAAAGCCAATACCGCCAGCAGATTGCCGAACTGCAGGACAAGCGGTCGGACATCGCCCTGGTCCGCATGGAACCGGGCGAAAACTGGGAAGACTACCTGCTGCCTACGGAGCGGGTGGATCTGCTGACTCGGGATATAGACGAACTTACAGAGAAATACCTGCATCTCTCCGCCCTGATCCGCCGGGCCAATAATACGCCGGTGGATGCGCCTGTGCCTCCGGTTGCCGGCAGCAGCATCAGCGACCTGCTGGAAGAAGCCATCCTGCTGCGGCGGGAAGCTGCCTGCTGCAAGGAACTGGGCCGCAACCGTCCCCGGACCCGGACAACGACGAACTCCGAGCGGGGCACGCTCATCGAACAGGCCACCTACGACATCCCAGCCATGGCCCAAAGGGCCCGGGAGCTGGAGCAAAAGGCCCAGACCCTGTCCGCTCAGGTGGATGTGTATGATCTGCAGATTGAAGTGGAGGAATAAACCAGGGGCTGTGAAAAAATCACAGCCCCGTTTTGCCACTGGTCACTTGCCACTAGCCTATAGTAAGGAGCTGTGAAAATTTATTTTTCACAGCTTCTCTTTTATATATGATATACTTTTTAGGAAAAGTAAACTTTACCAGGAGGAAACCCATGATATCCGTTGCTTTTATCTGTACTCGGAATGCCTGCCGCAGCCAGATTGCGGAAGCCTTTGCCAAGAAATTTGGAAAAGATGTATTCATCAGCTATTCTGCCGGCACGGAACCGGCTGAGCGCATAGACGAAGAGGCTATGAGCATTATGCGGGACCTGTACGACATCGACATGCGGGAAAATGGCCAGCGGCCGAAAAAGCTGGAGGAACTGCCTGCAGTGGATGGCGTCGTAACTATGGGCTGTGGTGTCCGCTGTCCATATATTTCCTGCACCTGGCGGGAGGACTGGAACCTGGAAGACCCTACGGGCAAGGAAGAGGAGGACTATGTCATGTGCATAGAGCAGATTAAGGAAAACATCCTGCGCCTGAAAGAACGGATCCAGGCCAAGCGGTGCTGAAAAAGAGACACTCGTGGATACACCGGAGGTCGTGGATTCATTAAGGAGGGGAGAAATCCATGGTCAAAATCATCGGCTATTACCAAATGCCCGGGCAGCTTCCACAGCAGGTAGCTTTTGATGAACTGTTCGACAAGGTATTTATGAAGCGTTATACCCGGTTTACGTCTTTTGGCCAGTTCCTGGCTGCAGGACACTTTAAAATCGCTTCTCAGGCGGATTTCGAAGCACTGCCGGAAGAATATATGGATGCCCACGTGCGCCGTACCACCCAGTTCTCCACATGGAAGGAGATGCTGGATAAGGCTACGGATGTGTACGTGGAAAAATGCTAGAATAAAGTGCTAAAGCAAAACAATTTATAAATAGCTTTCTGTAGGGAGGAATGGCGATGATCTTACTTAATGGACAATGGCAAGGTGGCGCTGATGTAGTCACCTTAAACGGCTTACGGGAAATTAAAGAACTTTATCTCCAGCACGTTTCCTATAGGGAAGTTCCAATTTGTGAAGATACAGAACTTGAAGTAAAAGACAAAATCATAGGCCTTGAGCCAATCAAGATCCAGACAGCCAATGCTCTTTCTATCCTGAAAGAAGAAAAACCTACTACCTTATTCACTGTAGGCGGGGGCTGTGATGCAGACGTAGCTTCTATTGCCTATCTGAACCAGCTTTATAAGGGAGATTTGTGCGTCCTGTGGTTTGATGCCCACGGGGATATAAATTCTCCTGAAGAATCGTCCAGCCATCTCTTCTACGGTATGCCGGCACGGGCGCTTCTGAGTGGCTGCCGGACTGCTTTTGGCAAGCTTCTGCCAGATCCTCTGGCACCGGAGCAGTTTATCCAGGTAGGCGGACGAGCCTTCGATGAAGCTGAACAGCGGTATATTCGGCAGCAGGGCATAGCTCATGTGCCCTGGAATTCAAAAAATCTTTGTGACGCTGTTTTGGCAAAAGTCCGACTGTCTGGAAAGACACACTGTTACATCCACCTGGATCTGGATGTACTCGATCCAAAGCTGTTTCCTTATGTGCCTGTTCCGGAAAAAGACGGTTTGTCGTCTGAACTCCTCTTGAATACTCTAAAGCAGCTTTTCAATACGTTTTCTGTAGTGGGATATGGGCTGTACGAGTTTGCTCCCCAGAATAAAAAGATTGCAGAGTTGGAATACCTACTCAACCTAGGCCTTGAATATTTTCGATTATAGAAAACTATATTAAATTAGGGGAATGCTTAGCATGAATTTTTACTTTACGAGTACGGGCAATTGTCTTTACGCAGCAAAATCTCTGGATACGGAATGCATCAGTATTCCCCGGGTCAAATGCCGGCGATTTCTCTTTATAAGTGGTTTGGCTTCCGGGAAATTCCTTTAGGCCAAAATAAGTATCTGGAGTCCGATATGAAGATGGAGCTTTGGTTAGATAGATAAGAACCCAAACCCCTAACCCCCAATCCCTAAAAATCCCGGCCCGTGCCGCGCACCCCTAGCCCACTAACACCTAGCCCACTAGCCCACTAAATCATTGACACCCTGGGCAACCCATATTATAATTTTCATAGCAGATCATGTAACTGACGGAAGTGGGAAAACCACAGGGAGCATGGTCGTAGATAGCCGACCGTCTGGGCACATTGGGGCCCAAGAGGGCCGGTTTTTTTACTAAAGGAGGATGCTTCATGAAAGAATTAAAACTGAAATATGGGTGCAATCCGAACCAGATTCCTGCGCGGATCTTTATGCGGGATGGCAGCGACCTGCCACTGACTGTGGTAAACGGCCGTCCGGGGTATATCAACTTCCTGGATGCCTTCAACTCCTGGCAGCTGGTGAAGGAACTGAAACAGGCTACGGGCCTGCCTGCCGCTGCGTCCTTCAAGCACGTAAGCCCTGCCGGTGCCGCTGTGGGCCTGCCCCTGACGGACACCCTGAAGAAGATCTACAACGTGGAAGGTATGGAGCTGTCCCCGCTGGCCTGTGCTTATGCCCGTGCCCGTGGCGCTGACCGCATGAGCTCCTTTGGCGACTGGGTGGCTCTGTCCGACGTGTGCGATAAGGCTACGGCTGAAGTCATGCACCACGAAGTGTCCGACGGCGTCATCGCCCCCGGCTACACGGAAGAAGCCCTGGCTATCCTGAAACAGAAGAAGAAGGGCAACTACAACATCATCCAGATTGATCCGGACT
>OMUE01000099.1 GCA_900314165.1 uncultured Acidaminococcus sp. | reverse complement strand
CAGAGGGAGCTACAGCGGCAAGCGGACGAAGCACAGGAACTTATAGAGAGGGCGGGACTATGGAAACCAGAATAATAGCTATCATCAACCAAAAAGGGGGAGTAGGGAAAAGTACAACAGCGGAAGCTCTTATAGCGGGGCTTTCGCTTAAAGGCTTTTCTGTACTCTCTATTGACTTAGACGCTCAAGGAAACATGACTTATACGGCTGGAGCTAAGACAGACGGGGCTACAGCTTTAGGAGTGCTTACAGGGGAAGTAAAAGTAGAGGACGCTATACAGAAGACCAAGAGCGGGGACATAATAGCCGCAAATAAAGCTCTTGCTGGAGCGGACGCTTTTATAAATGACACAGGCAAAGAGTACAGGCTAAAGGAAGCTCTGGAGAGCATAGCGGGACAATATCGGTATGTTATTATCGACACTCCCCCAGCTCTGGGAATACTCACAGTAAACGCTCTTACAGCTTGCCATAGCGTTATTATCCCAGCTCAAGCGGACATATACAGCTTACAGGGGATAGAACAGCTTGCGGACACTATGAAGCCTGTAAAGAAGTATTGTAACCCTAATTTGAAAATAGCGGGAATACTCTTAACCCGCTATAACTCCCGCTCTGTTTTGAGTAGGGAAGTAGCCGAGCTTGCGGAACAATTAGCGGACAAGCTGGGGACAAAGCTATTTAAGACCACAATAAGGGAAGCTATAGCCGTAAAGGAAGCACAGATAAGCCAGCAAAGCCTTTTTGACTATGCACCCAAAGCAAAAGTAACAGAAGACTACAGAGCTTTTATAGAGGAGCTTCTGGAGCAAGAGAAAGAGAGGAGCTAAGACAATGGCAAAAAAGACTTTTAAGGACAACCCCGCTTTACAGTTTATAAGCACAGCGGAAGAGGAAGAACAGGAAGTAACCCCAGAAAAGAAAGCACCGACCACAGCAAAAGCTCCAGAGGGCTACAAGCTTAACCCTCTTTATGTGGAAACCAAAACAAAACGCTTACAGCTTGTACTCCAGCCGAGCCTATTTGACCGAGTAAAGAGGGGAGCAAAAAAGAGCGGGCTTTCTGTAAACGAGTATGTGCATAGGATTTTAGACGAAGCGACAAAGGGAGAGGAGTAAAAGACTATGGAAGACAAGACGAACAGAGCAAGCGAACTTGAAGGGCTTAAAGTTTACAGCTTAACCGAGATAGAGCCTGTTCTGGGAGTAACACACAGAACGCTTTTAACCTATATCAAAGACGGACGCTTAAAGGGAGTAAAGATAGGCGGCAAGTGGAAAGTAAGCGGGGAGAACTTGAGTAAGTTTATAAACGGGGAGAGCTAAATAGAGCTTTCTTCTTACAGGCATAGAGAGGAGCGGGACAATATGAACGGCTACCAAATTACAGCGGACAGCTACAGACGCTTTTTAGAGAGCGACAAAGACCCAGACACAGACAGGAAAGCTATACAGCATAAAATAAAAGCTCTGGACTTCTTAACCACTAAATAGCTCCATTGTCCGAAAACTACTATTAGCGGACAATAAAACTATGAAGCAAATAACACTCTTTTAGCTATTGCCTGTAGAGCAAAATACAGCTATCAGCATACACAACTACACAATAGCTAATACACAATAAACTTAGAGAGGGGGCTTACACTTGAAGCCGACAGAATTAAAACAAGAATACATAAGGCTAAGAGCCGAGGGAAACAGCTATAGCAATATAGCCGAACAGCTCCATATCTCTAAAAGCACTTGTACGAAGTGGGAGCGGGAGCTTGCCGCCGAGATAGACGAACTAAAGAGAGCCGAGCTTGCCGAGCTATACGAAAGCTACAGCATGACAAAACAAGCCCGTATAAGGAAGTTGGGGGACACTCTGGACAAAATAAACGAAGCTCTGGAGCAAGCGGACTTTTCGGAAGTAGACCCCGCCAAGCTCTTAGACTTCAAACTAAAATACACAGAAGCCCTAAAAGGGGAGTATGTGGGACAGAAGAAAGCCATAGAGCCAGAGAGCTTAGAAGCAAGGGACATTGTAGAAGCTCTTGCGGACTTGCTCAACAGGACACGGGCGGGAGATATTACAACAGACCAAGCCCAGAGGGAGAGCCTAATACTCTCTAACCTCTTAAAGGCTTATGACACTACAGAAGTAAAGGCGAAGCTTGACGAGCTGGAAGCAATAGTAGGGGGGCGGCGATAATGGATATAAAAAGACTACTCAATAAAAAAGGCTGGACAGGGCGGGAGCTGGGAATAATAGAGCTTACTAATATGGCTGTACAGTTTAGGCAAGCCCTACAGGGGGAAGAGATTAAACCACTTATTGAAACTTCCCAGCTTCAAAAAATGGTAAACGATATAAAAGACCCCGTACAAGGGAGAGCCTATAACGGATATATAGCTATACATGAGTGGCTTTCTCTCAAGTACAACATAGCCCAGACGCAAATACAGCAAGCCCAGCTCCAATATAGGACGCTTGAGGGCTTTATAACCACAGCCATATTAGCGGAAGATGTTTATAGATATGTAGAACAGCTCCCCGCTATTATGACACAAAAACAGTATGACAAAGCCAGAGAAGAGGGCATAGAAGCATACTTAACCGATGAAGACGGGGAAGACATACAGAGCAATATATTTAACCTCATAGAGAGGGCTACAGCTTTCTATCTCCATAAGCTCCAGACCGAGCCAGAGAAGCCTAACCCCTTAAAGGCTATAAGGAAGAAGTATATAGCCCAGCCTGTAAAGAGTAGGCTTATCCTTGACCGCTATAACGAAGCAACGGAGCGGGGCTACTATACCTTAGAGGACGGGCGCAGAAGCGACCAAATGACAGCCGAGGAGTGGCAGGAAGCTATCACTACCCCCAAGATGTTAGAAACGCTGGGGGAAATGAGGAAAGACCCAGAGGGCGGCTTTAGTAACGGAGCTGGCTTTAACTACACATACGAAGTAGCAATACAAATGCTTATCAAAAAAGCAAAGGTAATCTTTAACGGGGGAACGGACGAAGAAGCCGAGCGGCAAATAGAAGAAGAACAACAGCGGCAGGGACTTTCTATGCCTGTAAAATGGAATTATTACACAGAGCCGCCAGAAGACTTAACAAAATGGGACATTATAGAGCAAGAGCTTCTACTTGAGTTTTACCCCGCTTCTCTTGACGGGGAAGACCCCTACACCGAGAGCAATTTTAACGCTTCTATGGAAGACTTCAAAAAAGAGTTTTCAGAGCTTGTAAACGCTATGCTTTCGGATATGGACAAGAGATATTTTAATGGGGACAAAGTACAGGCTTCTAAGCTTCCTGTAAAGGAATGGGCTACTACTCTTATAAGCTGGAGAAGACTTTACGAGCTTGATTTTTACGGGGAGAGAGCGGAAGCCGAGAGCGACACAAGTATATTTAACGGGAATAAGAGAGCCTTATTTAATGGAGTGGCAATAGTAAGACCGAGCGACATACTTAACAAGAGCCGCCGCATAGACGAACAGGGCTATTATATAGAGCCAGAAATACAAAGTAGCCTTGAAAACTTCTCTCTGGAAGCTTTCTTTACAGAAGCGGAAGACTACGCAACCAATATAGAAGTAATGGAAACATCACGGGAAACATTCTTAGACAGCTACTACTTTATTATAGGCTACAACTACGCTATAGACAGAATAGCCGCTGTTTACGATGTGCCAGAGCTGGAAGTATTCAAAATGAGCATAGAGGAGCTTTCCGACAGGATAGACGCTTTTAACGCTCTTGTTCCTGTTCTCTATAGGAGAATAAAGGACACCGACTACAGCGACAAAGAGCTACAGGCTAAGAAGCTCCAAGTATTAAAAGACTACTTCCAGCCTGTAGAGTATAAAGCTCTTGCTATCCCAGAAGACCACAAAAAACAGATAGAGGAGCTTCTGGAAGACTTCAAAGCCTTTAAGCCAGAGAACGCCGACCGCTTCTATAATTTGCTCTGTACAAGACCGAAAACAGAGGGAGAGGGGGCTTAGCTTATGGCAAAGATAAACTATAACAGCAAAGCCCCACAGCCTTTAGAGCCTGTAAAACAGGGAGAAAGTAGCTTTTACAATGTGCCAGACAGTACAGCAAGTAATCTTGTTTTAGATGTGCTGGGAGCTGGAGCGGACATAGCCGACTTACCAGACCGCAAAAGACAGGTAAACCACAATACAGAGTATGAAGTATTAGAAGACGGAAACAAGCGGCTTATATCCCTAAAGAACGGGACGGGGACAGCGGAAGTAACAATAGAGCTTGCGGACATAGAGAAAGTAACGGGAAGCAATAAGCCAGCGAAAAAGCTTTTTGTACTCTCTCTTATAAAGGCAAATGAGCAAGCCATACATGACGGACAGCTTACAAAAGACTATATAAGCTTCCCTCTTCAAGAGCTTGTAGACATAGGCTTTTACAAGTCTTCTAATAGTGCCAGAGCGGGCTTTTCTAAGGGAGCGGACATACTCACAAGCCTAAAAATAAAGGGCAAAGTAAAGAAGTCTAAGAAAAAGGGAGCGGAAATAGAAGCTCTGGAAGTGCTTTTTACAGGAGCAAGGATAACAAAGGGACAATGCTATATTTTCTTCAATCCCCGTATAAGCTGGGGCTTCCTCACACAGTATTTTACAATACTCCCCCGCTACTACTTTAGGCTTCCGAACAGAGCAAGCGACCTACTCTATTATATTTTCTTCCTTGCCAGACAGCACACAAAGGATATAGAGGAGAGGGGCTACTTCACTATAAGCTTTAGGGCTATACAGCATAAGCTCCAGCTTCCAAACGAAAAGGGGCTTAACAACCCCCAGAGGGATATAAAGGACGCTATAGAAGACGCAATAGAACAGCTTGAAACAGAGCATAGCAAGACTTACGGAAATATGGAGTTTTCTCTACTCCCTGTTTACGATGAAGAAGCACCTATACCTATAGCCGAATATCTGGACAACGGATATTTGAAAGTAGAGCTTAAAGGGGCTTTTGCTTCCACCTTTATAGCTATCAGCAAGGACACCGAGAAACAAATAGCGGACTACCAGAAGCGACAAGCCAGAATACAAGAGAAAGCCATAGCACAGGCTACAGCTAAGAAGCTGGAGAGCGAAAAGAAAAAGGAAGAGAGCGGGAGCAACTAAGCCCCGCTCCCAGCTCCCCGCAAAAGATGAAACCAATTAGAGAAATCGACACCGCTGTCGTTTTCTCTACCCAGCTCCCCGCAAAAGATGAAACCAAGCCAAAATACAAAAAGTCACTTTTTACGGGGGAAGCCAAGTATAGAAGACCTTGCTAAAGCTCCCTCAATATCTTGTATTTTTGCCTGTAAAGAAGAAAAAGCCCCCTCTTCAAAAATTCACTTTTTACGGGGGAAAACTCACTTTTTACGGGGGAATAGTCACTTTTTACGGGGGAAAACTCACTTTTTACGGGGGAAGCCAAACCCGCAAACCCGCATAAAATAAGGCTTTTCTGGGCTTCCGAAAATCCTAATATATTATCAATAGATAATCAATTGATAATCAACCAGCACAGCCCGCCAGCCCTCACGGGGCGGGCTACGCTAATATATTCCTGTAAAAGGAAAGCCCCAGAGGGAGAGCTTCTTACTCTTACAGGCATGAGAAGCGACAGCTAAACAGCACTCTAACAGCACCCCAGAGGGGGAGCAAAAAGGACGGAAT
>OMUE01000005.1 GCA_900314165.1 uncultured Acidaminococcus sp. | reverse complement strand
CCAGAATAAAGTGACCTGATTTAAACTGTTATTTTTGCATAGAAAAGGAGGAATCTTATATGTCCAAATTAAACCGTCTCTCCCAAAAAGGCTGGATTGCTGTCATCCTGATGATAGTCTTAGTCGCTGTATCTCTTTCCTTAGGGGGCTGTTCGGAAAGCTACGATTCTCATGTCAAGACTATCCGGGAAGGCTCTCTATATACTCGTCCGAACGTCAAGATTGGACCAGCCTTTGATCAGTTTTTCCCGGATGGAGAATGGAAATATTATGATTCCTCCAAGACAACGAATAAATCTGAGATTGTCCAATTTAAAGGCACTTTAATGTGGGAAGGTAAAAAAGCCAAAATGACAATGGAATTTATTCTTCACAAAGATCAATCCTTTGAAGTAGGACATGTGGATATAAACGGTGTCAGTATGAACCAATTAGTAACTCAGGCGATTTTAGAAAAAGTATTAGATAGTTATAAGAAAAAATAGACGGGGAGCATCTCTAAGCAGAAAGAAGGAATTTTAATGGCAAAGTATTGTGTGTCATGTGGAGCTCAGATTCCGGATGAAGCAGAATTTTGTTCGGAATGTGGTGCCAGGCAGCCTAAATTTAGACGAAACTCTCAGTCCGGACAGACAGCATCTGCCAATACGCCACCATCTGGTCAGACAGAACCATTCCAACAATTTAACCAGCAACAGCAAGCGACGGCCAATAACGCTAACGGCTACATCCCCGAAAAAACCATCCAGGAAAAGTTCCTGAGCCAGGAAGGACGTCTCGATAAGTCTCGTTTTTTCAAGCGGACTATTCTATTAAATGTAATAGAGTTTGGCCTAATATTCCTTTATGGAGCACTCTTTGCTGATGACTTTGGTGATCTCTCAAAAGGAATGGAGATCTTATTTCATATTCTGCAAGCTGTTTTCTTGTATCCCGAGTATTGTTTGGCAGTACGGAGGATGAAGGATTTTAGTACAGGTAAATCCGGTGACATAGAATTTCTCTGGGCCAAAGTACTGGTAGTCCTTGATGCCATATACATCTTTAGTGAAAGTAATCTGGTACTCGCAGCATACCTGGCCTGTTACTTTTACCTGGTTTCCAAGAAAGGCATAACAGGCCCTAATCCATATGGTCCGGATCCCCTGGGATAAAATGAGCAGGCTGTTTGTACTATAAGTGTAAGGTAAAGAGGTGTTATACGCATGAAATTCTGTCCAAAATGTCAGATAGATGTCCGCGAGGATGCAAAATTCTGTCCTAATTGTGGTGGCGCACTTGTTGAAAAGGAAACGACAAAATTTTGCGGCCATTGCGGGGCCAAAGTGACAGCAGAAATGAAGTGCTGTCCCCAATGCGGAGCTTCCTTAGTGCCCGGATTCAATACATCCAGGCAGGGGCCTCCAAAACCTCCCCCTCGTCCAACCTCCCCACCACCTCATCCTTCGACCCAGGCAACTTACGCCCCTGCCGTTGGGAATGGCATCGTCCTGCTTTCTTCAGCACCACTCCCTAAAAAGACTGGTAATTCTTTTATGTATGCCTATTTAGCCGTATTAGCCGTGTCTGTACTTGCTGATCTTGGCACGGATCTGTTAGTTACTCTTTTCAGCGCACATGTGATCACAACGGCTTATTTTAATTTCAGTCTGCGAAGCTTGAAATTCAAGTTTGTATCGTGGAGCACTCCGGATGACATCTTTAACAGACTAAATCCCGTTCTTCAACGGCAATCGTATAATCGGGCTGAATTTGACCGGGCCGGGAACACCCTGTCTGTAAAGTACAATGGTGCGACCTATGATATCGCTGTAAATCACGATAACACCTTTTCGCTGCGCTGGCGTAAATCCGGAGCAGGATTAGTCCTCTTTATTTTATTCTTCGGTTTACTCCAATTTACAAACTACCATAAGAACCGGGCTAATATGGGGCTTATTGCCTATGAACTGCAGAAAGCCTATGGCGTTACGAAATGACTGCCGTCTAAATTTTCCAGAGAAAAGAAGGGAATGCCGTGTTAAAAATTCGATTAAAAGCAATGCCTGTAAGAAAGATGATGAGCACCGTCCTTTTGGCAGCGGCCATAATGCTGTGCCCTATGACCACAAATAAAGCTAGTGCCGTCGATTATCCTCCGTATTTAGATGACAATCCGGATATCGAATATGTCTATGGTCATATGGACTATGGCCACTACATCGACAAATCTTCTGTTGTAGTTACGTATTCCAGAAAACCGATACTACAAATTGCCGCTAATGAACTAATCTATGATGCGAAAAATGAAAGCATTACTTCTGTAAATACAAATTATTACAATTTTAATGCCAATAATGACACCGTTTCCTTTGGCAAAACCATCAAAGGAAGCAAATGGTTTTCTATCCACCAGAAATACCCTTCCGCCATACAGTGGAGCATAGACAGGGCGTTGGTTGCTTTGAAGGGAGCAATCGAAAAAGCCGAAAGGCAGAAGAACTCTTAAAAAGGAAGTGTAACCGTATGAAATTTTGTCCAAATTGTCAAAAAGATATTTCCGGGAATGCCAAATTCTGCCCGGAATGCGGCAGTGTGCTGTGGGAGAAGGTTGTACCTAATTTCTGTGCAAGATGCGGAGCCAAAATCGATGCCTCTATGAAATGCTGCCCTCAATGCGGAACTCCCATAAAGGTCAAATTAAAGAATCCGGCAACCGTACAAAAGCCGGCAGCAGCCATGCTATCCCCGCAACGGCAAGCAGTCCAGCGGCCTATAGTGCCGCCAAATCCTGTGACTCCGGGGCCAGGACGGACTGCCCCCGCACAGCCGCAAAGACCGGTACAGGCAGCTCCCCTTTCGGGTACAGCCGGTCCTGCTGCGGCAACAGCTGCAGATGGATCTCTGATTCTCCGTTCTCCGGCACCCCTCCCAAAGAAGACAGCCTTTTTCAACTATATCTATATAGCGGCCTGTGTGGTTGCAGTGTTCATGATAATGTCGAGCAACATGGTCCTTATAGGGCTCTTCCCGATTACCCTGACCTATTTAATCCATTACTACGTTACGAAGATCTTCAACTACAGGCTGCGGAGCATAAAGTTCAAATTTATTCCGGGTGTCAACGTAACTGTGGATGACCTGTATAATCGCTTGCAGCCATCTTTATTCCAGCGTTATGGCAGTCAGATGGAATTTGACAGGGATAATGAGAAACTCTCCGTCAAATACAACGGGATAATTTACGACATCTTAATGGAAGGGAATGGAACATTCAGACTGTGGTGGCGGAAAGACGTTACAGGAATCGTTAAAGAACTGATTTTCTTCACCTATGCAGAATTTCGGCTTTACAACAGGGCCAGAGCCGGCATGGGCATCCTGGCTTATGAAATACAAAGAGATTTCGGGATTACAAAATAACGCTTAGTACGGATCGTACCAAGCAGGGAAGAGGGAAACGCTATGTTTTGTCCAAATTGTGGAGAAAAAATCGAGGATGGATCTCAGTTCTGTCCTAACTGTGGTCAGAAACTAGAACCCGTAGAAGAAAGTGCGCAGCCTGGATCCTATAGTGAGCCAGGTCAGCCAACATCGGCAGCGTCTCAATCTGCGCCGGAGTATCAGTATACCGAGCAGCAGGAAACCTTTCAGGCAGCACCGGAGCAAGAGGACCAGACAAAGAAGAAAATCATACTGGCCGGGGCAGCCGTAGTCCTGGTCGCTGCCCTTATAGGCGTGAAGATGATGAAAGATAAATCCGGCTCAGATGAGATTAAAATCTCACCGGGGCCCAGTGAATCCGTAAGTTCTTCGGTCCCTTCAGCGCCAGCAGCGCCTTCAGTTCCTGCAGCACCGAAGGCCCCAACTGCCAAACGTATTACAATGGACGCCATTGCAAGCACGTCACAGTCCTCAGCTGATGTGGAAGGCGATTACGTTCACTCTGCGAAGCTCACGATTGATGGGAATATGAAGTCCTGCTGGTCCGAGGGTGTAGAGGGACTTGGCGTTGGACAATACGTCAGGTATGGATTCAATGGCATGTATCAGGTATCAGGGTTAAATATCGGAATCGGCCACCAGAAGACTCAGGATTTGTTCTATATGAACTCCCGGCCCGGAAAAATCCGCGTAGTCGGTTCTGACGGCAGCAGTGTAGTGTGTCAGCTAAACGATACGATGGGTATGCAGCGTGTAACCTTCGATAAACCAATTGTGACAAATTCCATTAAGATCATTGTTGAAGAGGCTATTCCCGGGACAAAGTACGAAGATACGTCCATTGCGGAAGTCAGTTTCTTTTAACCCCGGACAGCTTTAGCTAAACACAGAGAGAACAGCGATGAAATTTATCTTTATCTGTAAAGTGGTAATCGTAGTAACCCTATTTTCACTTTTATCAGAATTCTTATCCCTGAATAAAAATGACCACGTGACCTTAGGGTCCGCGAAAAATGAAGTACAAGTAAGTGAACAAAAAATTCAGGATGTATCCCCCAAAAAGGAAGAGCCAGGTCAGCCCGAAGAACCCAGCTCCCAAAAACAGGCCCCTGTGGAATATTCCTATGGGAATGGTAATCAATATCTGCATACCTACGAAAATGTACCTGCTGTGAGGCAGATCCTCCTTGTAGAACAATATGCAGATGAGCCAAGTGCTGCTACCCTGCACCTCCTGGTCAAGGAAAATAAAATCTGGAAAGAGGTCTTGCAATGCGAGGCCTTTCTGGGACGGGATGGCATCGGAAAGCAGCGTGAAGGGGATATGAGAACGCCCACCGGAGACTATGGTTTTACCATGGCTTTCGGTATTTTGCCCGATCCCGGTTCCCTGATTCCCTATACCCAGCTGACAAACTCTATGTACGTCTGTGGTGATGAAGCCTATTACAATCAATTCATTGATGTCAACAAGGTCGCCCATCAATGTGGCAGCAACAGCGAGCACCTGATTGACTATGCCCCAATGTATAATTACGCTTTATTCATCGATTACAACAAAGACTGCGTTTATGGTAAAGGGTCAGGTATTTTCCTGCACTGCTATGGCAGCTACCGGTATACTGCGGGATGCGTAAGCGTCCCGGAATCCGTTATGAGGAAGATTTTACAAACCGTTGACAGCAACAGCCGGATCTGTGTTTATGAGCATTGAAGACTAATAGCCTGATTGCCGTTTTTTCCGCAGTAGAGCATTGAAGAACTCACAAAAGAAATCTATCTCCTCGTTAGATGGCATATCACTAATGACAACATTTTGGGGAAGGATACGGCAGTCTTGAAAAAAAGATGGCTTTACTACTTCCTGGATATCCTTAAGTGGAAAACATCCGGCTTCACTAATCAGCTGGTTCTCCGTTATCAGGAAGCCTTTATCGGCACGGCCAAAGAATGTGTCATCACAAAGGATCAAGACAGCTTCGGGTTGAATCCCACTTCCTGCCGCATAGCTTGTTAAGGCATTTTCCACTTTTTCTCTTGGAATTTTAGGATAGCAGTAAATATAAAAATGGTGATCAAGAAAGTCATCAAATTGATTGTACTGCTGACATAATTCCAGCAGCTCTTCCTTGTAACTTATCAATGCTCCTGGTTCATCATCTTCAGGAGCATTCTTATTTTGACTATCTGGTACTGGAACTTTTGCTCCACAGTTGCCGCAGAATTT
>OMUE01000001.1 GCA_900314165.1 uncultured Acidaminococcus sp. | reverse complement strand
GCCGCCGCGGATTGCTCCCCCGGGGCTTCTGATTCAGGCTTATCATGCCAGCAGCCTACAGCAGACACAGCATCCTCAAGAGATAATTCCATTTCGGCCATGAGTGCATCCAGTTTTCTATATGCTGCCCGCTGTCGTTGCAAGGTCCTTCTCAGTTTGCCGTTATAATCGGCCTGCTGCTGCAAGAGCTTTTTCTTTTCAAGCTCGTTCTGGAAGAAAGATATTTGCTCTGGATCCTCGTACACCTTTTCTAATTCCGCCTTTGCTTTAGTGGTAAAAGATTCGTCATGCGTCAGGATCCCGATTAGTTCTACCGCCGATAAAAGGATAGTTTGCGGGGCTACTCCCGCCTTCAGCTGTTCGGTAATACTGGCCTTCAGCTGCAGAGCATCGGCCCTCTGTTGGGCCGCGTCGGCCTGCTGTTTGGCTCCATTTAGCAGAGCATTATCTTTCGCCGGGGTCGGTTCAGCCTCCTGCAGGGGAATATCAAAAAATCCTTTTGCCATTGCGCGCCTCCTACTTTTACAGATCAAAACGACGGCCTGCAATCTGTTGAACTCCTTCATCAAGGGTTTGGGAATCCAGCTCGCTGGCGGTGTCTACCTTAAACAAGTCGTTTGCAGGGTAATAATCAAAGAAACAAGAGAAACAAGCGATGCCATAACGATTTTTCAAGCATGAAAGCTCGATTTTCCGCGGATTCTCTGCCTTTGCCTGATTCACACGCGCCCGCTTTTCTTTAACCTTGCTCTTATCGGATTCAGAGAACAGTGGTTCCTGACTGATGCACTTCAGCTGCAGGCCCCAAATTACGTCGCTCGTAAATTCGATGCCGCCTGTTTCCTTCAAGCTCTCAAAGGCAATCGGTGTTAGGTAGTTCATTCTGTTTACGCTGCTAATCACGAACACTGTTAGATTCAGCTCCCGGCTAAGTCGTTTCAATTCCGTGACAGTGTGGTCTACTGTTTCGCGGATGCCTTGCAGCCGGTTGCCTGTCTGCTCAGGCTGCAGGATTTGCAGATAATCGACGAATACAACGGGCCTTTTGTCATTCCGCCGGACGTATTGCCGAACATAATCGCCGATAAAGGAAACATTGCAGCTAAAATTGCCTTCTACGATGGAAAGCCTGTCCCCGACTCGTTCCATGTATTCCGCTGCTGCCTGTTTCGCCAGTTCGCCGCCGCGGCCCCGCCGGATCTGCAGACTTGTTACAGCTCGTTCCTTATCAAGAATCGCGGTCATTCTGGCAATGCTTTTAGATACAAGCTCTAATTTTGACTGTTCCAGAGAAAAGAATATAACGTCCTGCCCGGCCATGGCAAGTTGGTCCGCCAGTTGGGAACAGAAAGTTGTTTTTCCTAATGATGGCATAGCCGCGATGGTATAGAGCCCGGAATACAGGCCAAAGGTTTTTTCATCCAGATTGCTGTAGCC
Organism: uncultured Acidaminococcus sp.; assembly: GCA_900314165.1. Next base: position 1,813 of record OMUE01000001.1, on the reverse strand, counting down.
TGTTTTCACGTCAGTACGGAATTTCTCAATATCCGTACCCATGCAGAGCGCAATATAATCGCTGACGTTATCAGGCTTTGTACTGGCGCGCCGCCGGGCTTCTTCTACAGCATCGGAAAAGCCTTCCGGATCTGCCTGCAAAAACTCGTTAGGGTCCTTATAGCCGCCGCAAACGTCGCCCATGACAAAGGCAAGATTCAACCGCTGCAGCCCTTCCCTTAAAATCTCGTTCGCCTTCTTCCCGGCCGCGTCGTTATCACAGCAAATAATTAAAATCGATTCTGTTGGTTTTTCTTCGAGTAGCTTGATAAGTTTGTCTGCGTTACTCGTGCTGTTCAGAGCTACGGCTGCCGCGCCTGCCTCGATAAGGGCCAGAGCATCAAAAGCCCCCTCTACTACAAATACTTCTGACACTTCTTGTTCAAATAATGCCTTCTCGTTGAACAAACCGGGCTTGCCGCCTTTGCTGTTTAGTTTCTTGTACTGGCCTTCCGTGTTGGGATCTATGCTGCGGCCTACATACTGACTTTTGGTTGTCGGAATTATAATCCGGGGGACAGGATGCAAGGCCCGGCCCGTATTGCCGGGGTTGTTGGCGGGGTCGGCCTGCGGATCGTAACCGATTCCACAAGCAATCGCTGTGCCAACACTGATGCCCCGGGTCGATAAATAAGAAACGGCTACAGGATCGGTAATTCTCTGTCTACACTCTGTATAGTATGTACTGAAATCCGGTTCGGGTTGCGCTATCAGCCCCAAATTTTCGTTTTGAGCGGTTTTTATGTTTTCCAGATATGAGTTATTGCCTTCGATATTTTCCGCGCTTGTATGGCCGTTTTCAGGGCCTTCTGCAAGTTGACAATCGGCCGCGGCAAAAACTTCCTTTGCTGTTGTCCGATTCATGGGCAGATGGCTGGATGAATCTATGGTGATTCCAGCGATTTTTGCAAGCTCCTGCAGAGCGGTGTTGTAGTCCATGCCTTCATTCACGGCCTGATAAAGGTCTATGACGTCGTAGCTCTGTTTACAAGAAAAACAATAAGTCGTGTTGGTTTTAGGATAATACGCCAGTGCCCCGGATCTGTGTTCGCCGTATCCGCTTCTGCAAATAGGGCAGCAATAATTGCCTTTCGGGCTCTTTTCCAGATAGTCCTTGCAATCAACGTGTGATTTAATATACTCTCTAGCCTCGTCGCGATTCATAAAAAAATGCTCCTTTCGGGCTGTTGCCCCTTGTTGTTCAGCCCGAATACGTGATAGACTAAAGTATCCGGGCGTGTTGCTGACGTCGTGCCAAAATGTTTCAGCGCGTTTCGGTTGCTCAGGTCCATTTTCTTGCCGGTTAATGGGCCTCTTTTTTTATGCCTGTTTTTCGCTGCATCCTTGCTCCTTTCTGTTTGTGGTTTCCTGCCCGTTGATCCTGCAGCCGGAAAAGCCGCCGTGCCAGAATAGGGTCCCTGTCCTTTCTTCATCCTAACTTCGATTGCCGATAAGGAAGAAGCTCGCCGGTAAAGAAAAGGTTGTCTTGCTCTGCTGTGATAAGAGGGTTGATGCTCCTGTTTTCTGTTTGCCGATAAAAGGAAAGACCCTCGCTAAACATGAGCAGATTCTTTTTCTTGTCGGCAGCTCTATTTTTTCACAAAGGCCGGCCCGGGTCAAACCGGGGCCGCGCCGCCTACAGTAATTTACAAAGATCTAGGGGTTTTGAGAATTTGCGGACAAAATGGCCTTTTTCCTTATCAGCAAAATTCAAAAAAGCTAGAGTTTATGCGGCTTCCCGGCTTTGTCTTTTTGACTTTCAGGGCCTCTGCGT
>OMUE01000174.1 GCA_900314165.1 uncultured Acidaminococcus sp. | reverse complement strand
CTGTGTCCACCTTTGAAGAGATTACTACGGACAAGCCCCATCGCCCTTTAGTTGTCAAACTGCAAGAACATGCCGGCCGTAACAACACCGGTAAGACCACGGTTCGTCACCAGGGCGGCGGTCATAAGAAACAATATCGTCTCATCGATTTCAAACGGAATAAGGATAACATCCCTGCTAAGGTTGCAACCATCGAATACGATCCTAACCGTACCGCTAACATCGCTCTGCTGAACTATGCAGATGGTGAAAAGCGTTATATCCTGGCTCCTGAAGGCCTGAAGGTCGGCGATGTAGTTGTCAGCGGGCCCCAAGCCGATATCAAAGTTGGTAACTGCCTGCCTCTGCAGAACATTCCTCTTGGTACCATGATCCACAACGTGGAAATGAAGATCGGCAAAGGTGGCCAGCTGGGCCGCAGCGCCGGTGCTGCTATCCAATTGATGGCTAAAGAAGGCGAATATGCCCTGCTGCGTATGCCTTCCGGTGAACTGCGTCAGGTACATATCAACTGCCGCGCAACCATCGGCCAGATCGGTAACCTGGATCACGAAAACCTGACCTTAGGTAAAGCCGGCCGTACTCGTTGGCTGGGCATCCGTCCTGCTAACCGTGGTGTGGCAATGAACCCGAACGACCATCCTCATGGCGGCGGTGAAGGTCACTCCCCTGTTGGTCGTAAGCGTCCTGTTACTCCTTGGGGCAAGAGCGCATTTGGTACTCGTACCCGCAAGAACAAGAAAGCTTCTACCAAACTGATTCTGAAACGTAGAACGAAATAATAAGGTTTATTGAAAGGAGGCATAAAGAGTGTCCAGATCTGTTAAAAAAGGACCTTATGTCCAAGAAAGTCTGCTGAAAAAGATTGAAGCGCTGAACGCGGCTCAGGAAAAGAAAGTTATTAAAACCTGGTCCCGCAGCTCTACGATTCTCCCTGAATTCTTAGGCCATACGATTGCCGTTCATGACGGCCGTAAACATGTGCCTGTATATATTACTGAAGATATGGTCGGCCATAAATTAGGCGAATTCGCTCCTACCCGTCTGTTCAAGGGTCATGGCGATAAAGCTGCGGCTGCACCTGCTGCTAAATAAGTAGGGGAAGGAGGAGTACTAGATGGAAGAAGCTAAAGCTGTTGCCAAATACATCCGCATCGCCCCTCGCAAACTGCGCATCGTGATCAACCTGATCCGGGGCAAATCTGTGAACGAAGCCTTTGCAATCCTCAAATTTACCCCGAAGGTTGGTTCTGAGGTGATTGAGAAAGTTCTTCGCTCCGCTGTAGCTAATGCGGAACATAATTTCGATATGAACGTTGACAAACTGGTGGTATCCAACGCCTTCGTTGACCAGGGTCCTACCATGAAGAGAATCCATCCGCGTTCCCGTGGACAGGCTTTCAAGATTTTGAAACGTTCCAGCCATGTGACCGTGGCTGTATCCGAAAAATAACGGATCCTAAAAAGAAGGAGGGAATGAACAGTGGGTCAAAAAGTTAATCCACATGGTTTCAGAGTGGGTGTAATCGCTGATTGGGACTCCAAGTGGTTCGCCGACAAGGACTATCAAAAGAATCTGTTGGAAGACATCAAGATTCGTGATTTCATTAAAGATAAACAATTCCAGGCAGGTATTTCCCGGGTTGCCATTGAAAGAACGGAACAAAAGATGCGCATCAGCATCTATACCGCAAAACCCGGTATCGTCATCGGCCGTCAGGGCAGCAATATCGAACTGCTGAAGAAAGACCTGGCAAAGCTGACCGATAGCAAGCTGGATATCAATATCATCGAAGTTAAATCCCCTGACATGGATGCTACCCTGGTAGCTGAAAATGTGGCTTCCCAGCTGGAACGCCGGATTGCTTTCCGTCGTGCTATGAAACAATGCGTTGGTCGTACCATGCGTCTGGGCGCTAAGGGTATCAAAATTACCTGTGCCGGCCGTCTGGGTGGTGCCGAAATCGCACGGAGCGAAAGCTATCGTGATGGGAGCATTCCTCTGCATACCCTGCGTGCTGATATCGATTATGGTACTGCAGAAGCTCATACCACTTATGGCCGTATCGGCGTAAAGGTATGGATCTACAAAGGCGAAGTGCTGCCTACGAAAGCTGTTAAAAAAGAAGCTCCTGAAGCACAAGAAGGGAGTGCAAAATAATGTTATTACCGAAGAGAGTATTACACCGTAAACAACATAGAGGCCGTATGAAAGGCCGTGCAATGAGAGGCAACAGAGTTGCTCATGGCGAGTTCGGCCTGGTAGCCCTGGAACCGGCTTGGATCACCAACCGTCAGATCGAAGCAGCCCGTATCGCAATGACCCGTTACATCAAACGTGGCGGCCAGGTTTGGATCCAGATCTTCCCGGATAAGCCCGTAACTGCAAAAGCTGCTGGCAGCCGTATGGGTTCCGGTAAAGGTTCTCCTGAATACTGGGTAGCCGTTGTAAAACCCGGTCGTGTAATGTTTGAAATGGCTGGCGTAACTGAAGATATCGCTAAGGAAGCTATGCGTCTGGCCGGCAACAAGCTGCCGATCAAGAGCCGTTTCGTTACCAAAGATCAGTTAGATGCCGAAGTCACCGCGCGTGAAAATGGAGTAGGTGGTGAAGCTTAATGAAAACTACAGAAATTAGAGAAATGTCTGTGGCAGAGTTGGACACGAAGCTGGCAGGCCTGAAAGACGAACTGTTCAATTTGCGTTTTCAATTGGCAACCGGACAACTGGAAAACCCCATGAAGATCAAAGAGGTTAAGAAGTCCATTGCTCAAATCAAAACGATTCAACGGGAACGTGAAATTAACTCCTAATAAGAGTTAAGCTCAAGCGAAGGAGGATACATTCCGTGGCTGAAGAGAGAAACTTACGTGTTACGCGTATTGGTAGAGTTGTAAGCGACAAGATGCAGAAGACTGTGGTTGTTGCTATTGAACGTCTGGTTCAACATCCTCTTTACAAAAAAGGCGTAATGCATACCATTAGACTGAAAGCTCATGACGAAAACAATGACGCCCATATTGGCGATACCGTTAAAATCGCTCAAACCCGTCCTTTGTCCAAGGATAAATGCTGGCGCGTAGTTGAAATCGTAGAACGGGCAAAATAAGTGAGACTGCCGAGCTATGCTTGGCAAGGGAGGTTAAACCATGATTCAACAGCAGACAGTGCTGAATGTTGGGGACAACACCGGTGCCAAAAAGATTATGTGCATCCGCGTACTGGGTGGTTCCTATCGCAGATACGCTAATATCGGCGACATCATTGTGGCTTCTGTTAAGGATGCTACACCCGGTGGCGTTGTCCAAAAAGGTGACGTTGTAAAGGCCGTTGTGGTACGTTCCGTGAAGGGTACCCGTCGTCCGGATGGTTCCTACATCCGTTTCGATGAAAATGCAGCCGTTTTGATTAAAGATGATAAGACCCCTCGGGGCACTCGTATTTTCGGACCTGTAGCCCGGGAGCTGCGTGATAAAGACTTCATGAAGATCATTTCCCTGGCACCGGAAGTGCTCTAAGATAAGCACAACAAGGAGGTGTTGCAGACATGGCTGAAGCCGTTAAGTTGCATGTTAAGAAAGGCGATACTGTTGTAGTACTCGCTGGTAAAGATAAAGGCAAGGAAGGCAAAGTAATCGCTGCTTTCCCGAAGAAATCCAAGGTCACTGTTGAAGGCGTTAACGAAATCAAACGTCATACGAAACCTTCCCAGGCTAATCCTCAGGGTGGTATCGTGACGAAGGAAGCTCCTATCAGCTCTTCCAACGTTATGCTCGTTTGCCCTAACTGCAAGAAACCTACCCGCATTAAGAAGGTAGCTGCTGGCAATGGTTTTGTCAGAGCTTGCAAAAAATGCGGTGAAGTAATCGATAAATAATTTTTGGGAAAGGAGGATAACAGATGGCAACGAGACTGCAAGAGAAATATGCTTCCGAAGCTGTAAAAGGCTTGATGGAAAAGTTCAATTACAAGAACGTTAATGAAATTCCTAAACTTGAAAAAGTTGTTTTGAATATTGGCT
>OMUE01000106.1 GCA_900314165.1 uncultured Acidaminococcus sp. | reverse complement strand
AAGGCAAGGATGGCGTCTGGTACATCCTGGAAGATAACCTGCGGGTTCCTTCCGGCGCTTCCTATCCTCTGATTGCCCGTATGCTCTGCCGTCGGGCCTGCCCCCAGACGTTCCGTGATATCCACATCAAGGACAATAAGAACTATGGCATCATCCTGAAGGAAGCCATGGACTATGTCAACTGCGGCGGTATCAATGTCATCCTGACGCCCGGCCGTTACAATTCCGCATACTTTGAACATTCCTACCTGGCAGAACAGGCCGGTGCCGTCCTGGCAGAAGGCAATGACCTGTATGTAGAAAACGACTGCGTCTTCTACCGTGGCAACCATGGCCCTGTCCGCGTAGGCGCTATCTATCGCAGACTGAGCGATGATTTCCTGGATCCGCTGTGCTTCCGGCCTGAATCCGTCATTGGCGTACCTAACCTGATGGCTGCTTACCGGTCCGGCAACGTGGCTATCATGAACACCCCCGGCAACGGCGTAGCGGATGATAAAGGCATCTACTACTTCGTACCGAAGATGATCAAGTATTATCTGAAGCAGGAACCGATCCTGCACAACGCTCCGACCTATCTGCCGTACTTCAAGGAAGATATGGACTACACCCTGGCCAACATTGAAAAGCTGGTTATCAAGGACGTAGCCGAAGCCGGTGGCTATGGCGTTGTATTTGGCAATACTCTGTCCGCTGAAAAGCTGGCAGAAATGAAGCAAAAGATTATTGACGAACCGCGCCGCTTCATCACCCAGGAAGTGGTAGATTTCGAAGATCTGCCCATCATGGATGAAGGCAAGGTAGTGGATCGGAAAGCCGACCTGCGTGCATTCGTAGTATCCGGCAAAGAAACGAAAGTATGGCCTTGCGGTCTGACCAGATTCTCCCGCAATCCGACCAGCTTTATTGTTAACTCATCTCAAGGAGGAGGCTTCAAGGACACATGGGTTCTCTCACGTTAAGCAAAATCAATAGATTATATTGGATGGGGCGTTACGCCGAACGGGTACACACCACCCTGCGTTTCCTGATGAATTATTATGATGAAATGATTGATGGCCAACCTAAGGACCATCATGAAATCTGCCGGGAACTGGTAATTCCTGATATCTACAAAGATAACCAGGATTTCCTGAAGAGCTTTACCTTCGATCCCAACAACCCCAACTCTATGTATGTGGCTGCGGACCGCATGTTGGGCAATGGTATGACCCTGCGTGAAACCATCAGCTCCGAAACTCTGGCTTACCTGCAGATGGCTTTCAACGATCTGGTATCTGCTCAAAACAGTTCCAGCCCGTCCCTGATTATCCAAAAGGTTCTGGACGACATCATGGCTTTCCGTGGCTGCTTCGATGATATCATCGGCGACGAAGGTATCCGTAACGTCATCAAATGCGGCCTGCGTACGGAACGGGTCAGCCTGGACCTGCGTCTGGGGGCTCCTGATGAAGACTGCCTGAAGGAAATCACAAAGCTGCTGAGACGGGTGGAGAAGACTCCTGTCCGCACTCGTTCCCTGGCTTATTCCCAACTGCTGCAGGTAGCTGCTAACGGTGATGCCGGCAAGCTTCCTGAAAACCGGACGGAACTGGTCATGGCAGCTGAAAATCTGATTGAAATCTAACGTCTTTTAGGTGTTCGCTGCACGCCCTGAGTATTTTTTCCAAGGTGGGTAAAATACTTGACAGCGTGTGATATAATAAATCAATAGTTTTATGACCATACGCACATTGTTTCTAGTTACTGTTTAAATGGGTGAAGCGAACAACAATGAGAAAACTTTTCTTTTACTTCAAAACACGGAATAAATACTCAGAACCTATGGTGGAACACGACTTCTTGCTCCGCTGCATACCCCAGGAATTGCCAGAACAAAAGCTCATTGATTTAGAGCTGATTGTGCGGCCCCATCCAGCTTGTGGGAGATACGGTTATGACAGCTTTGGCAACAGGACCTACACTGGTCGGCTGCCGGAAGCCCATAAATTCTTCCAATATGCGGTACGGGGGAATGCTATCCGGGACGACAGCCTGCAGCAGATTAGTCCTCACCCCATGCCTGCGTTTTATTATCCGTCCCGTCTGACCCAGCCGTCAGACTCCCTGAAAGCTCTGCTGGAGACGATTCCGGTCCATGACCAGATCCTCCACCAAGCCGAACTGATCCGGGAAGCCGTGCATAGCCATATTGTCTATCGCTCCGGATCTACGAACATCCATACGACTGCTGCAGAAGCAGCAGCTCGTGGAGAAGGTGTCTGTCAGGATTTCACCCACGTGTTCCTGGCTCTGTGCCGGATGCGGCGCATTCCCTGCCGGTATGTGAATGGCCTTCCCGAAGGGGAAGGAGCCAGCCATGCCTGGGCAGAGGTGTGGTTCGAGGGCAAGTGGTATGGCATGGATCCTACTCGCAACTGTCCTTCCGATGAAACGTATCTGAAGCTCTGCACGGGCCGGGATTTCCTGGACTGCCCCATTGAAACAGGGGTTCTGCGTGGTTCCGCCATCCAGCTCCAGGATGTGTACACAAAAGTGAAGACTGTCAGCATCGGTTGATTTTAAAAAAAACCAGCACTATTTTTGAAAAAGAGTAGTGCTGGTTTTTTTTATAAGGAACGAGTATAGAAAACTATAATGAATTTTCCTATTAAACTTCGTAGGGGTTTCCCAGAGAGGCCGTAGGCCTCGGCGGCAAACCCGCATCCAGGCTGTTCGGCATGATTTACGGGCGCACCGCCGCTACGCTCTGGGGCGCCCCTACGGGATAGATTTATTTTTAATATTTGTTGTTTTTACAACAGCAAATCTTTTCCGCTTTATGGTATTATTATCATGTAGAGATGTAACGTTTTAACAAGGTTGACATTTAAAAAGAAAGAAGGTAGGAGTATGGGGTATCAACTCAATGAGCAGGAATTCGACGTCCTGTGTAAGGAATGGGCTAAGACCTACGATATCTATGCCCCCATGGTATTTGAGGGCACGGGCCGTTTTTCCCAGACGGACGTGATCCGCTATGGCAAGTGCACGGATCCTTCTAAAATCGTGTGGGACAAGCGCAGCGAGTACTCTTTCAAAGACGTACTGACGCCTATCTGCCAGGTGCTGTTCTATTTCACAGAACACAGCATGCGGGAAGCGGAATTCCCGGAAAAGGGAGCCATCGTATTCCTGCGCAGCTGCGATCTGCACGCTGTAAAACGGCTGGACTACATGTTCCTGAAGAACGGCCCGGAGGATTACTACTATAAGACTCTGCGGGATAAGGTAAAATTCGTGCTCATGGGCTGTACAGAGCCTTTTGAAGGCTGTTTCTGCGTCAGCATGGAGACGAACGTCAGCACGAACTATGACGCTGCTGTAAATGCCAAGGAAGGCGTGTACGAGCTGGACGTGAAGGACGAAGTCCTGGCCAAGGCTCTGGAAGGCCTCAATGCCAAGAGCTGCGACGTAGTACCCGACCATGTGGACAAGGACGACGTGGAAGTCCACATCCCGGAAAATCTCACGAACCAGATTGCCAAAAGCCACATCTGGGACGAATACGACAAGCGCTGCATCAAATGCGGCCGCTGCACCCTGGCCTGCCCCACCTGTACCTGCTGGTCCATGCAGGATATCTTCTACACGGAAAACGGCAAAGCCGGTGAACGGCGCCGTGTCCAGGCCAGCTGCATGATCGATGACTACACCCTGGTTGCCGGTGGCGGCTGCTTCCGGCAGAAGGCCGGCGAACGGATGCGGTTCAAGGTCCTGCACAAGGTCATGGACTTCAAGAACAGAGCCGGCTTCAACATGTGCGTTGGCTGCGGCCGCTGCGATGCCATCTGCCCGGAATACATCAGCTTTACGAAGATTGTGAACGAAAAGCTGGCTGAAGGAATGAAAGAGGTGACGAGCCATGATTAACAATGAATATAAACCTTTCCGTTCTGAAATCCTGGAAGTCATCAAACACGCGGACCTGGAATACACATTCCGCATGAGCTACGACCGGGGCGACACCCATCCCGTAAAGCCCGGCCAGTTTTTTGAAATCTCCATTCCGAAATACGGGGAAGCGCCTATTTCCGTCAGCGGCATTACGGACCACTCCCTGGACTTTACCATCCGCAAGGTGGGCAGTCTGACCAACGAAATCTTCGAAAACTACGTAGGGGATTACTTCTTCATTCGTGGACCTTATGGCAACGGCTTCGACGTCAATATGTTCAAAGGCAAGGAAGTTATCCTGGTAGCCGGCGGTTCCGGCCTGAGCCCTATCCATGGCGTCATCGACTATTTCGCCGACCATATGGACGAAGTGAAGAAGCTGACGGTCATCGTAGGCTTCAAATCTCCGGACGATATCCTGTTCAAGGAAGACCAAAAACGCTGGGCTGCCAAGGGCATCGACCTGATCACTACCGTAGACCGGGCGCCGGAAGGCTATACGGGCCATGTGGGTATGGTGACGAAATACATTCCCGAGCTGAAATTCGACGATATGCCTACGGCTATTTCCGTTGTGGTCGGTCCTCCTCCCATGATCAAATTTTCCATCATCGAGTTGAAGAAAATCGGCGTCAACGAAGACAACATCTGGCTGTCCGAATCCCGGAAAATGTGCTGTGGCCTGGGCAAATGCGGGCACTGCCGCATCGGGGATGTATACATCTGCCAGGACGGCCCCGTGTTCAAATACACGAAGCTGCAGACCATGATCGACTAGGAGGTGGCCTATATGGATATGAATACCGGTAAATTAAAGAAGAATGCTTACCGTGTCACAAAGACCAGAGGCGTAGCAGCTGCCCGTGTCCGCGTACCTGGCGGCCGCCTGAACTCCAAGGTCCTGGGCATGGTCCAGCATATTGCGGATACTTACGGCAATGGAGAGGTGCATCTGACCATCCGCCAGGGCTTTGAAATCTTCGGCATCCCCTTTGAAAAGATTCCTGAAGTGAACAAAGCGTTGCAACCCATCATCGATGAACTGGGCATCAACCAGGCTCCGGAACATAGGGATCAGGGTTTTGAGTCCTCCGGTACCCGTAATGTCATGGCCTGCGTGGGCAACCATATCTGCCCCTTTGGCAACTACGATACAGCCAAGCTGGCTAAACGGATTGAAAAGGCCATCTTCCCTAATGACCTGCATGTAAAGGTAGCGCTTACCGGCTGTCCTAACGACTGCGACAAGGTCCGGATGCATGATTTCGGTATCATCGGCATGACGGAACCCCAGTTCGATCCCAGCCGTTGCATCAGCTGCGGTGCCTGCGTAAAGAAGTGCAAGGCACTGTCCGTGGAAGCCCTCCATATGGATAAGTTCCGTCCCGTACGGGATACGAATCGCTGCATCGGCTGCGGCGTGTGTGTATGGGCCTGCCCCAACAGAGCCTGGACGAGAAGCAAGAAGCAGTATTTCCGTCTGACGCTTTTGGGCCGCTCCGGCAAAAAGAACCCCCGCCTGGGCGTGGACTTCCTGAAGTGGGCTGATGAGGACAGCGTAGTGAAGATCATCTGCAATGTGTACGATTATGCCAAGAAATATATTGACCCCAACGCTCCCGGCGGCAAGGAACATATCGGCTACATTGTAGACCGGACCGGCGTGGAAGAATTCCTGAAGTACATTATGCGGGATGTAGAACTACCTGAAAAGACGGAGGTCTATAAGCCCCTGTACTGGAATGGAATCCGGTACTCGGGACTGAAGTAACTTTTTAAGCGAAAAGTGAAGAGCGAATAGGTTGCCCGGCGGGCTGTCGCCCCCGTAGAGGGGGAGAGGACCATTGCGTTAGCAATGGTGAGGGGGCACTGCAGCGCTGCAATATCCACTAGCCACTAAAACCCCATTGACTTTTTTCAGACGACTTACGGATATACTATCGCCTGTACTACGATACTTTACGTAAGGAAGGGATTATCATGTTTGCAGATGAATATATGGCTTCTGCTAATGGAGCCAAAGCGAAAGTGGCCATGCTGAAGGCCAATCCTCTTGGGTATTTTATGCTAGCCATGCTGGCCGGTGCTTTTATCGGCGTTGGGTGCCTGCTATCCTTTACAGTAGGGGGCCTCTTAAAAGGCCTGCCCGTCCAGAAAATCGCTATGGGCATGTCCTTTGGCGTAGCCCTGAGCCTGGTGGTTATTGCCGGGGCAGAACTCTTCACGGGCAACGTAATGGTCATTGGCAATGGCCTGAACCGTGGAACGGTGTCGTTCAGTGAAGCCATCAAACTGTGGGTGGTCTGCTACCTGGGCAACTGGGTAGGCGCTATCATCCTGAGCCTGGTATTTATTGCGGGCAACGGCGCTACGGGCAGTGCAGGTGAATCTCTGGCAGGAGCTGCTCTGGCCAAGAGTTCCATGGGCCCTCTGACCTTGTTCTGCAAGGGCATGCTTTGTAACTTCCTGGTATGCCTGGCAGTCTGGTGCGGTTTCCGGACGAAGAACGACGTGGCCAAGCTCATCATGGTATTCTGGTGTCTGTATGCCTTCTTTACCGCCGGTTTTGAACATAGCATCGCCAACATGACCGTGCTGACTATTGGTTACCTGGTTCCTATGGGCAAAGCCATTACTCTGGGCGGTTACATGAACAACCTGATCTTCGTAACCTTGGGCAATATTGTCGGCGCCCTGGTGTTCATGACCGTGCCTTATGGGATAGCGGCGAAGAAGTGACATTGCTTATCGTCTTATCCACGCAACCTTTACATTTCCATAAATCTGGGTTATACTGAAAACGGTCTGAATGTGGGCCTTGGGGGAGCTCCTTGGGCCTGCTCTATAACTAATAGTAATGGCCATTATGCGAGGGAGCCTGTTTGCCGGGCTGAGAGGGTGCCAGAGCACCGACCGTCCGGATGGATTCCCCTGCGCATGTATAGCTCGCCATATAGCTGTGATTCGGGTGGAACTTCCGCCCGGATCACAGCTTTTTATTTTACACGGACAAAAGGAGTCGATGAGCATGAAGAAATGGAAAGTCGTTGGGATGCTGGCGCTGGCCGCTAGTCTGCTGGCCGCTGGCTGTGGTGGAAAGACAGAACAAAAGAGCAGCAGCAAAGAGGTAAAGGAGCTGAAAATCGCCATTTCCCCCTATCAGGACGCGGATACCATTAAGACAAATACGGCGCCCTTGGGCAAACTGCTGCAGGATAAGATGAAGGCCAAAGGGTACACCATCGGTAAAGTCACCATGAATGTGGGTACCTCTTACAGTGCAGTAGGGGAGGCCCTTAGCGCCGGCAGTGCGGACCTGGGCTTTATTTCCGGGGCAACCTACGTCATGTACGACAAGGATGTGGACGTGCTGTTGACGGCTCTCCGGGAAGGCATCGACAAGGATTCTACGGATCTGAAGGTTTGGAACAATGGTTCCAAGGACGCCTTCAAAAAGGACCTGGTCAAATATTACCGTTCTGCTATTGTAGTGGGACCCAGTGCCAAAGGGCAGGCTCTGCTGGCAAAGGTGAAAAAGGGTGAGAAACCCACTTGGGAAGAGTTGAACGACCTGAAATGGTCCGTCATGAGCCCGGCCTCTGCCTCTGGTTACCTGTATCCTTCCCTGTGGCTGAAGAAAAATTATGGCAAGAAGATTTCCGACCTGGCCCACGTGATTCAGTCCGATTCTTATACAACGTCCGCCGCACGGCTGGCTTCCGGACAGGTGGATGTGCTGGTGGCTTATTCCCACATCCGCATCAAGATGGAAAAGAACTGGCAGACGAAGCTGGGCGGTACGGCTCCTATCTGGCAACAAACAGGGGTCATCGGTGTAACGGATAAGATTTTCAACGATACGGTCAGCTACAGCAAGACCAGCAAGGTCATGCAGGATGAGGGCTTCCGCAAGGCTCTGGGCGAATCCCTCATTGAAATCGGCAAGACCGAGGAAGGCCTGAAAATCCTGAAGACCCTGGGCCATAAGGGCTACGACTGGGCTGCTGGCAAAGACTACGATGACGAACGCACGATCCGGAAGGAATTGAAATAAGAAAGGACGGAATCCCATGCCCATACTGGCGTTAAAACACGTTTCCCAGGCTTATGAGAAGGGCCATCCAATCTTGCAGGATGTTTCCTTAGAGATCAGACAGGGGGAATTCGTGTCCATCATCGGTCCCAGTGGCGCCGGCAAGACTACGCTGTTGCGTCTCTTTAACCATATGGTGACACCGTCCCAGGGGGAAGTATGGGCTCTGGATAGCCGTCTGGACACACTTCGAGGCCGTGAACTCCGGCAGAAACAACAGCAGATCGGCATGATCTTCCAGGATTTCTGCCTTGTGAAGGAATGTACCTGTCTGGAAAATGTACTGAATGGCTGCCTGTGCCGGATTCCTTTTTGGCGTGCTCTGACAGGCCGCTTTTCTGCAGAAGAAATAGAGACAGGCGAAAGGGCTCTTGCTTCTGTTGGGCTCAAAGGATGTGGGCAGACTTCCGTTTCTGACCTTAGCGGCGGTCAGAAACAGCGGGTGGCCATTGCCCGGACTTTGGTGCAAAATGCCTCCATCCTGCTGGCGGACGAGCCTGTGGCGTCCCTGGATCCCCTGACAGCGGCCAAAATTCTGGATTTGCTGAAGGAATTACAACAGACAAAGGGCCTGACCATCCTGATGAACAGCCATAATGTGGAGCAGGCCAGAACATGGTCGGATCGGGTCGTTGGCTTGAAGGCCGGACAGATTTTCTTCGACGGCAAGCCGGGAGACTGGGACGAAGCACGGCTCAAGGCTCTGTATGGAAGTGATGCGCCATGAACGCCTGGAAAAATAAAAGGTTGAAAGCTCTGGGATTTCTGCTTTTGCTGGCTCTCTCTGCCTATGGGACGGATGTGTCTGTGCCGCAGCTGATGGCCCGTGGAGACCGTTTTATCGACATCCTGGGAGCCATGGTACCGCCGGATCTCAGCTTCGCTTCACAGGTGCTGGAACCTTTGGCGGCGACGCTGCAGATGTCCATTGCAGGCTCCTGCCTGGGAATCTGTCTTGGGCTGGTACTGGCACTTTGGGCCAACGCCTATACGAATCCTTATAAACTGCCACGCCTTGTCCTGAAGCTGTTTATCCACTTGTTCCGTTGCGTGCCTACAGTGCTGCTGGCGCTTATGTGTACGTTCCTGTTTGGGCTGGGAACTTTTGCCGGCACGGTGGCCATTACGCTGTCCACAACGGCTGTTCTGGCCCGCTTGGGATATGAGGATATGGAGAATACGGACCTGGCCACAGCAAAGGTTCTGGAAGCCGCTGGCTGCAGCCGCTGGAAGGCTTTTGTGAGGACAGGATTACGTCAGATTTGGGCAGGCTATCTGACGAATGCCTTGTATCTGCTGGAAGCCAACGTGCGCCATGCGTCTATCCTGGGGTATGTAGGAGCTGGAGGCATAGGCCTTTTACTGAATGAAAAGCTTGCCTGGCGGGACTATCCCCAGGTTGGGACGCTGATCCTGCTGTTATACGGGCTCGTAATCCTGACGGAAAGTATCAGCGAATGGCTGAGGCAGGTGGTCACAGGGAAACAAAGGCTGCTGCCCAGAAATAAAAGAATACTTTGGGTTCTCCTGACTGCTGTGTTCCTCTGGTCCATCAGTACGTTGCAGCTGCCGGAATCCTGGGGCAATGGTCTGGCTGCTGCTCGTTCCATGCTGCAGGGCCTGATGCACCCGGCCTGGGCTACCGTGTTTTCTTTGGAACGGGATGGGTTGCCTTTTTTGCTGGTTGAAACGTTCTGTATTGCTTTATTAGGTACAGTGCTGGGGGCTCTTATAGCAGGACTATTCTCTTTTACAGCGAGTTTTCGGCTGTTACCAGCCTACGTAGCAGGTATTCCCAGAGCAATCCTCTTGTTAGTCCGTACGGTACCTGTTGTAGTGTACGGACTGATGTGGATCCGGGTGACGGGGCCCGGGCCTTTTGCGGGAGTCTTGACGCTGGCCTTGTGCAGCATCGGTTTATTGACCAAGCGCTTCCTCATTGCCATAGATTCCATCGATTTGAAGCCTTATGCGGCACAACGATCCGCAGGCGTCAGCTTTCTTCTCAATCTGCGCTGGACCATCGTGCCCCAGCTGTTCCCCCGGTATATGACTGCGGTGTTCTACCGGTTTGACATCAACGTTCGGGAAGCAGCTGTGCTGGGCCTCGTTGGAGCTGGTGGTCTCGGTACGCCCCTGATTCTGGCCATGATGCATTACGAATGGTCCGAAGCCGGCGCCCTATTGTGGGGCATGTTGGCTTTATCCGGTGCTGCCGGATTGCTCTCTGAAAAGCTGCGGAAATAAAAAAGACAAATGGCAGAAGACTCTTACGCAGAGTTCCTTTTGCCATTTGTCTTTTATTTTTTCTTACGATATACTGAATATATACGTATTTTACATTACTTCTTCCACTCCAACACAATCCTGCTGGGTACCTGAGCCATGTAGATGCCGGCAGCCATAAGGAGGCAGCCGCTAAGTTCCCGGATGGTCATGGTTTCATTTAACAAGAAGAAGCCAGCCAGAGCACTCCAGATCATTTCACAGCTCAGCAGCAAGGAGGCTTCCGTTGGAGGCACATGTTCCTGGCCCACAATCTGCAGCGTATAGCCTACAGCGCTGGAAAAGATGCCACAGTACAGGATAGGGATGGCCGCATCCATCACAGCCGCCCAGGTCACGATCTCACTGGCTATGGGCATAGCCAGGAAGTTATACAGGGCCGCAAACAGGAACTGCCCCAGGGCCAGATAGACGCCCCGGTAAAAATGGACAAAACGGTCTATGATGAAGATGTGCAGGGTCCAGAACAAAACGCCGGCCAGTTCCATGACGTCCCCGATATTCAAAGGACTGCCATCGCTGTGAAATGCCAGCAGGTACAAGCCGATCACAGCAGTTATGCAGCCTGTCACATGGGATAGGCGCAAGGGATTGCTCAGGAAAATGCCCACAATAGGGACGACGACAATATATAAGGCCGTTATAAAGCCAGCCTTGCCAGCTGTCGTATAGAATAGTCCCAGCTGCTGCAGGGAGGCACCTGCAAATAAGGCAAAGCCCTGGATAGCACAGGCTATAGGCAGATTCAGCCAGGCAGGAGGCTTTTCCTCCAGCGTCACAGGTTTGCGGCTAAGCCACCAAACTATGGGCAGCAGGGCCAGGAATCCTACCACGAAGCGGATGCCATTAAAAGCAAAGGCACCCAGGGATCCGGTACTGACCTTTTGGGCCACAAAGGCACAGCCCCAGACAAAGGTCGCTGTTAAAAGAAGCAGTCTGTCTTTCATATCATTCATTCCTTATCTTTGAATTCAAAAATTATGAGTTTTATTGTATCATATTATTATAGGAATTTATAGTCTGCCCTTTTCAAGGTAGGTTTGATTAAAGCTATCAGCCTCCTCTCTGTCCGCCCTTTTCAAGGGCGGGGGACCGTTGCTTGCAACGGTGGTGGGTTCATTTCCAAGATTTCTGAACCGAAACGGTGATTTATGCTAAAACGGAATATATTTTACTTAATTTTAGGCATTTTAGGGGCGATTAGCGGTTATTTTCAGTGGCACTTATTCCAAAACGCATGGCTATTTTTAAACGAATCCCCATGGGTATTTCTCTTCGTGCTGGCCCCTTGTCTGTTTGTCATCCCACATACTTTGTCTGATTACCTTCCTTTATGGCTGGAACAGCTGTTAGGGCGGGTAGGCGGCTACTATTTTTTCGGTGCCTATTACGCCACACTGTTCCTGTTTCCTTTCTGCTTGGCCAAAATTCTTTTTCTTATGCCGGCCTTAGCGCCTTGGCAGACACCATTCCTGACGGCTTACGCCCAGGGAGCAGCTGCAGCCATCATGTTTGTCCTTGCTGCAGGTTACTGGCGTGGACATCACAGCATCGTTCGTCGAATTAATGTAACGACAAATAAACCGATCCTACGGGAATTTACTCTGGCTTTTGCCAGTGATATCCATCTGGGACCGTCTATTGGGCCTGCTTTTGCCAAGAGGATGGTAGCCGATCTGAATGAGTTACAGGCAGATCTGGTACTGTTCGGCGGGGATATTATAGATGGCGACCTACAGACCGTGTTGCGGGAACATTCTCTGGAGGCACTGGCAGGCATCAAGGCCGTCTGGGGCGTATATGCCGTGCTGGGTAATCATGACCATTATGGCTTTGATATCCTGTTAGAACGGCAGCTGCTGCAGGAAGCAGGGCTGACAATCCTGTCGGGAAAGACCGTATATCCGGCAGAAGGTGTTGCTATAACAGGCGTAATGGATGCCCGGTACCATACGGAGGAGCCGGTGATTCCCCAAGTAAACGAGGCTTTCCATATCGTCATGGAGCACGAGCCCATCCATATTTCAGAAGCCGCCAATGCCAAAGGAGACTTGTATCTTGCCGGCCATACCCATGCAGGCCAGTTCTGGCCCCAACGGAATCTGGTCCGCAAAGTATTTCCTTTTGACTATGGTATAGAATTCGTCAAACAGCTGACCGCCATCGTCACCAGCGGTTACGGTGCCTGGGGTGCCCGTTTTCGCCTGGGTCCTGCACCGGAAATCGTATTGGTGACAGTGAAAAAAATCTAAGTCCGCCCTTTTCAAGGGAGGGCGCTGAAAAACTAGTCTAAAAATAAGTCTCAGTAATTTTTATGCATGCAT
>OMUE01000061.1 GCA_900314165.1 uncultured Acidaminococcus sp. | reverse complement strand
TTGATAATCGCGATTAGCCACGGATTTTCGGTCATGAACGTCACCTCTCCTTCCTGTTAATAAAATGGTTTATATCAAAATCACAGAGGAATATTGCCGTGCTTCTTTTCCGGCTTTTGTTCCTGCTTAGATTTTAACATACGCAGCGCTTTGATGATAGTAGGTCTCGTAGTTTTCGGTTCGATTACCATTTCTACCATGCCATGCTTAGCAGCATAGTACGGAGTGGCGAAGTTATCGATGTATTCCTGAGTCTTCTGTTCTACATCGGGGTCATGGCGGAAGATGATCTTCGCAGCGCCCTGAGGACCCATAACGGCGATTTCAGCCGTCGGCCAGGCAATGACGTGGTCGGCACCCAGATCCTGGGCGCACATAGCCAGATAAGCACCCCCGTAAGCTTTCCGGGTAACCAGGGTGATCTTGGGCACGGAAGCTTCGCAATAGGCGTACAGCATCTTAGCGCCGTGGCGGATAATGCCGCCGTATTCCTGATCCGTACCGGGCAGGAAGCCGGGCACATCTACGATATTGATCAGAGGAATACCGAAGGCATCGCAGAAGCGGATGAAGCGGGCAGCCTTGTCGGACGCGTTGATGTCCAGGCAGCCGGCCATGATCCGGGGCTGGTTGGCAATGATGCCCACCGTAGAGCCGTCCATCCGGGCCAGGCACGTGATGATGTTCCGGGCATACATCCGGTGTGGTTCTACATATTCGCCGTTATCCACAATGCTGCGGATGACTTTGTACATATCATAAGGCAGATGGGAACCATCAGGAATGATGGTGTTCAGGCTTTCATCCATGCGGTAAGCGCTGTCCCCGGTATCGTACACAGGAGGTTTTTCCCGGTTGTTGCTGGGCAGGAAGCTCAGCAGGTACCGGATCTGTTCCAGGCAGTCCGCATCGTTTTCCGCTGCAAAATCTGCTACACCGCTGCGGGTGCTGTGGGTAAAGGTACCGCCCAGGTCTTCCTGGCCTACATCTTCCCCGGTTACAGATTTTACAACTTCAGGACCGGTAATGAACATCTTGGAGCTCTTCTTCACCATATAGATGAAGTCCGTCAGAGCGGGACTGTACACGGCACCGCCGGCGCAAGGGCCCATGATGGCGGAAATCTGAGGAATGACACCGCTGGACTTCGTGTTCTGCATGAACATCTTGCCGAAGCCGGCCAAAGCATCCGTAGCTTCCTGGATGCGGGCACCGCCGGAATCGGCCATACCTACGATGGGAGCCCCGGTCTTCAGAGCCATAGCCTGAACCTTGGCAATCTTATTAGCATGCATTTCCCCCAGGGACCCGCCTTCTACGGTAAAGTCCTGGGCGAAGACGAATACGGTACGGCCATTGACGGTACCGTAACCGGTCACTACACCATCTCCGGGCAGATATTTCTTTTCCTGGCCGAAGTTAGAGCAGCGATGTTCCACAAATTTATCCAGTTCGACGAAGCTGCCTTCGTCCAAAAAGCAATTGATCCGTTCACGGGCGGTCATCTTCCCGGAGTCATGCTGTTTGCCGACTCTCTTGGCACCACCGCCTGCTTCGATGGTCTCGTAGCGATCGAATAAATCCTGTATTTTTTCTTGTGTGGTCAATACACGCACCTCCTCAAACGGTAGTTTTTTCAAACATTAAAACACGGTAAATTGTATCATAAATATCACAGTGTTACCACCGATTTTCGGAAAATTAATTCTTTATTTTACTTCCATGGTACCGGTCTTCAGCAGTCTTTCATGGAAAGAGAAGGCCTCGGACAGGATGTGCGGAGTCTGGCTGTTGTGGCAGGCTACGCAGGCACGTTCGAAATAATCCTTCAGCAGAGGCTGATATTTCGGGTTGGCAATCTTGTCGATGATGATGGGTGCTCTTTCTTTCGGAGACAGGCCACGCAGGTCGGCTACGCCACGTTCGGAAACGATGATGTCCACATCATGTTCCGTAGTATCGATATGGGAACAGAAGGGAACTACGGAGCTGATCTTGCCGCCTTTGGCAGTACTGGTAGTGAAGAATACGGTCAGGTAGCCGTTTCTTGCAAAGTCGTTGCTGCCGCCGATCCCGTTCATGATGTTCGTGCCGCAGATATGGGAGGAGTTCACGTTGCCGTAAATATCCACTTCAATAGCAGTATTCATAGCAATGACACCCAGGCGGCGAACCACTTCAGGGTTATTGGAGATTTCCTGAGGACGGAGGATCAAGTGTTTCTTATATTTTTCAAAGTTGCTGTACAGCTTCTTCATATAAGGAGCGGACGGGGTCAGGGACGCACCGGCTGCGACTCTGAGTTTACCTGCATCAATCAGGTCAAACATACCGTCCTGGATCACTTCCGTAAATACGGTCAGGTCTTCGAAGTCGGAGTTTACCAGGCCGTTGATGACGGCGTTGGCTACGGAACCTACGCCGGATTGCAGGGGCAGCAGGTTCTTGGGCAGACGGCCGGCCTTGACTTCCTGTTTGAAGAAGTCTACCAGGTTTTCGCCCATAGCCCGGGCATCGTCGTCCACAGCGGACAGCTTGCTGGGGGTATCGGGAATATCGCAGGGTACGATAGCTACAACCTTGTCCAGGTCGCAGGGAATATACGGAGTGCCGATCAGGTCTTCCGGTTTTTCAATGGGAATGATCTTCCGGTAAGGAGGATCCAGAGGCACGTAACAGTCGTGCATGCCTTCCAGTTCCACAGGCTGGGTCACATTCACTTCGATAATGACCTGCTTGGCGCTCTGTACATAGCTGCAGGTACCGCCCAGGCTGGTGGTAGGGATGATACCGATTTTGCCTTTGCCCAAATCTTTGATGGAGCAGGCTTCTACAATTGCGATATCCACATCCCGGTGTTCAGGCAGGAAGCCAAAACGAGCCAGCTGGTTGAACGTGCTGATATGGGCATCTACATACTTGATCTGGCCATTGTTGATCGCGTTACGGCTATTTTTATCCGTTTGATAAGGCATACGGTAGTTCACAATGCCGGCTTCCGTCATGGCCGTATCGATTTCGGGTCCGGGAAGCACGGTCCAGACGTTGACTTTGAAGGGATGTTCTTTCCCTCTGGCAGCCAAAGCCAAAGGCAGAGCTTTCGGGTACCCGGAAGGGGTGAAACCGCTCATACCCAGATTCATGCCGTCCTTGACGAATTCGGCAGCTTTTTCAGCAGTAGTGATTTTGCTCAGGGCTGCCGCACAATGGACTCGGTCAGTAATATCGATCATTTACTATTCCTCCTGTTTTGTCTGTAAAATGCAGACATTTTCGACAAAAAGTTAAATCTGAATATTTCCAAATCTGACTCTAACATCTATAGATTAAATTGTAACAATAATTTGTCCAACTTGCAAGAAAAAGGCCTGTAACATCCAGTATACATATGCAGCAGGCCTTTCTTTCCTTGTATAGGTTTACGTATTTTTCTCGTTTTTCTTCCGCATCAGGAAGATACAGTCATCTTTTTTCGCAAAACCCCGGACCACGTCTTCCGCAAAGGCGCTGCAGGTAGGTGCACCGCAGGCGCCGCAGTCCAGCTGAGGCAGTTCCTCTTCCAGCTTCTTCAGGGTGTTCATTTTCTCCAGGGCTTCCATAAAGTCCTTAGCCAGAGGAGCAATGGGTTTTGGCTGCAGGGCCTTAATATAGCCCCGGGACACAGGAAAGTCCTCTATAATCCGCTTGAGACCCATGGCATCCAGCCGGTTTTCCGGTTCCCGGGCCCGCCGGTGCTGGACCCGCTGCCACAGGTTCTTCGTGCCCACAAAACGGTTCACAGCCACGCTGGGACCCCCTACGCAGCCGCCCCGGCAGATGTAGCAGCAAACAAATTTCACATCATTCAGCTTGCCCAGGCTGATCTGCTCCAGCAGTTCGTCCACTTCTCTGGGCCCCTGGGCGGACAGCACGTTGCGCACGCCGGTGGAATCTACCTCGCCCAGCCAGGTCCCCCAGTTCAGGCTGTAGGAAGACCCTACGATGGCTTCCGGCACCTCGTAGCGGGTCTTCTGCACATGTTTCAGGGCCTTCATCAAAGGTCCATAAATCGTAGAAATCTTAAAGGAACCGGTGACAGCCGTATGGGCCACGTCCACGGACTGATGGATGTTCGTTCCCTTGGCAGGACAGGGCGAGATGAACCAGATGCCCACCTGTTCCGGCTTGATGCCCAGGCGCTCCGTGGTAGCTTTGCGCACATAGATAGCCGCCGCCTCCGTAGGAGCCAGCACGGGCATGACCTGCTGCCGCAGTTCCGGATACTTAATCTGGATGAGGCGCAGGACCGCAGGGCAGGCGGAAGAAATAATGGGGAACGGACCTTTACAGCCCAAAATATAATTTTCCATTTCCCGGCTTACATAGTCCCCAGCCAGTGCCACATCGAACACATCGTCGAAGCCGATTTCCCGCAGAGCTTCCCAGATATAGCCCGCAGACGTATAACTGTCAATTTGGGCAAACAGGGACGGAACAGCCAAAGCAATATTCACCTTATAATCCTTCAGCCGCTCCAGGGGATCCGCCGTACCTTCCACGGCTCTCGTAGGACACACCCGGATGCATTCCCCACAATCTATGCACCGGTCCGATAGAATGACGGCCTTGCCGGAACGGACCCGGATGGCCTTCGTCAGGCAGTTTTTTACGCAGATCAGGCAGCCCGTACAAAGATCTTTATTAATCTGGACAGAATTGAAATAGGTTTCGCTCAACAAGGATCACCTGATTTCTTTCAGAATAGGATTAGACGAGGTTGAATTTCATCGTGACTTTCGTGCCTACCCCCACCTGGGTATCGATCCGCATTTCGTCGGAGACCTTCTTCATATTCGGCAGCCCCATGCCGGCGCCAAAACCCATGGCCCGGATCTTTGCCGAAGCCGTGGACCAGCCTTCCTGCATAGCCTTCTCCACATCGGGAATGCCAGGGCCCTGATCCTCTATGATCACCGTAATCCCCACAGGTTCTATGGAGACCCGGATTTCCCCGCCGCCGCCATGCAGCAGGCAGTTCATTTCTCCTTCATAGGTCCCTACAGCAATGCGCCGGACAAACTCCGCCGGCAGGCCCAGCTGCTTCAGCAGAGCCTTCAAGGTCGTAGACGCGTTCCCTGCCCGTTCAAAATCATCGGGAATGACCGTGTAGCGTTCTTCCATAATCTGCCTTAAGACTCCTTCTTCGCCTTCTTATCTTTCGGAGAGCAGCCTCGCAGCCCCAGTGCATACAGCCGGCCGCAGGCTTCAAACATGGTGCAGCGGGTGTACATGACAGGAATATGCTTCGCCTGGGCTGCCCGGATCACATCTGGTTCCGGATGCTTGTCACGGACAAAGACGATAGCGGCCACATCGCTTACATCCCCGGTCCGGATGACCTGCACATTCAAAAGGCCCGTCAGAAGCACCGCTTCGTCCTTAGCATAGGCCAGCACATCGCTCATCATATCGCTGCCGCAGGCTGTGACCACCTTCCGGTTCATCAGGTCTTCCCCTGACACGACCTGAGCATCCAGGACTTCAGCCACCTGTTTCAAAATAATCATTACTCTGGCTCCCTCCTTAGTTTCCTAGGTTAAAACATTTGTTCCATCTTTTCCCGTTCCCATGTATCCCGATACGGATCCAGCTCCTGAAGAGCTTTCGTAGCGTAGGATCCGGTGGTACCTGTGTAATGCCGGGCCACCAGGCTGTCCGGATAGTGCTTCTTCACGGCCGCAATGGCCATGTACACGTAACCGGCTTCTCTGGGGTTATTCATATTGCCCAATTTCTGCAGGGCATCGTCCAGGAATTTCAAGGCCTTGTCCTGCTTGTTTTCCCGCATGGCAAACAGTGCCAGGAACGACTCTACGATAGGATGCCGCCAGTAGAACGTATACCGGGGGAATAATTCGTAGGCCTGCATGAAATAAGCCTTGGCGTCCGTATATCTACCCATATTGTAACATACAATGCCCGCATTGCAGGAAAAAACTACCCAGGAACTATAAGCATCCTGATTATCCGCATACTGCAGAGCTTTATTGTAGAAGTCCAGGGCTTCCTGGAACTTCTGCTGGCCTCTGCGGATCTCACCCAGATAATTATAGGCTCCGGCAATATTCAAGGCATACCGGCGCTGCACATTCTGGGTCACCATGAATGTGGAGATGGATTCTTTCAACAGCCGCTCTGCTTCGTTGAAGTTCCCCTGCATAATCATGTTCAGGCCCTTCAGCCGCAGCAGGATGCCCATTTCTTTATGGTAGTTACACTCATCGGCCAGGTTCAGGGCGATTTCCAGATAGTTCTTCATCTCTTCCGTGTTGCCGATCTGGATATCGTAGAAGATCATCTGCTTGTAGCCCATGAGCATGTAATCCCGGTTCCGGACTTCGGAAGCCTGTTCTATGAGGCCCAGGATGTTCCGAACCCCTTTTTCGTACTCCCCGATCCGGATATAATGGCGGCCCATGAGATGGAGATAGGTCATTTCCAGTTCTTTCACAGCCGCGGTTTCCCCGTAGGTTCGCTTGATCACGTGCATCATCTCGTCCACTTCCCCCAGGAACTGGTTGAGATTCGTTTCTATGAACTGGCTCTTCTCATCATCCGGCATTATATCCCCATTGCTGAGCACCGGGAATAATTCGTTGCTGAAGTTCAGGTAGTACATGAGGGTCTTCAACTTGTACCGACCCATGTTCACCAGTTCACCAGCCTGCTGGTAGTGGTACTCCAGGTGATGGTAGATGCGGATATCCTGGGAAGAGTGGGTCAACCGTTTTTCCCACAGACCGGCCACATAGCCGTGGAGGATCCGCCATTTTTCCTCGGACACCTGCTGGTGGATGTATTCCCGCAGCTTCGGTTGGATGATTTCATAAATGACTTCCGGCTGCTGGGGAATGGGCCGGATAAAGTTATTTTTCCTCAGGACTTCCAGATTTTCCAGAGCCTGCAGGGAATTCATATGCATATATTCAGAGATCATGGCCAAAGGTGCCCCGTCATAGAACAGGGCAATGAAGTCCAGGATTTTCAGTTGGTCATCGGACAGAGCGAAACAGCTGGTCTTGAAGATGTTCCGCATGTTCTCCGTCAGGTTGTCCAGGCTGCCCGTGGTCTTGATTGCCGTAAAGCATTCCTTCAACAGGAACAGGTTGCCGTCAGATTCTTCTCTCAGCCGGGCAATAAGGCCATCGTCCACAGGCAGCTTCAGGTCTGCTTGTCGGGCCAGCTTACCGATGGTTTCCAAGTCCAGGGGCAGCAAGTCCAGAATCCGCAGCTTGTTGTACATAGTGACGGAGGTTTCGAATTTCTGGAACACTTTGTCCCGGGAAGGTCTGGCCGTCAGTAGGAACATGAACCGGTCAGATTTTTTATGGAGGATCAGGCTGCTGAGCAGGGACAGGCTCAAAGGATCCATCCACTGGAGATCTTCAAAAATCAGCAACAGCCGTTTTTTCTCACTGATGGTTTCCAAGGTCGTAAACAGGGTATGGAACACCGTATCGAATTTCAGCATATCCTTGATTTCTGCCAGGCCTGCTTCCCGATCTCCACTCATATCCGTCTGAGGGAACAGTTCATACAATTTCACGGGATCGATGTTGGGCAGCTCTATATGTTCCCGACGGATCAGACTGCTAAGACCTTCTACAATCCCGGTCCAGGGCCGCAGCAGGATATTCTGCTCCGGCTGGTAGCAGTTTGTCTGCAGCACAGCCACGTCAGGACCCATTTCTTTGACCAGCGTGTCTTTCAGGATGGTTTTGCCGCTGCCGGCTTCTCCACGGATCATGAGGGTTTCGCTGGAGCGCTCCTGCTGGAACTGGCTGACAATCTTCCGTACCTGCTGCAGCTCGTTTTCCCGGCCCGTCAGGACTTTCGCCGTTCTCTTCTCTGCGGTTTTTTCCTGCTTTTCCTGATGCAGGGTCTTCTTCATGAGCTCTTCAATTTCCGGAGGCACATTGCTCTGCAGCTCTTCTTGGAACAGCTTCTTCATTTCCCCGTACAGTTCCACAGCCTGCTTCATATAGCCCTGTTCACAGTAGGTCTTCAGCAGCAGGGTATAGATGGACTCATCATAAGGGTCGTGGGTAATAAGCATGCGGCCGTACCGGGTTACTTTTGCCACATTTTTGACGGCTACGGACTCCTTCAGCTTCTGGAATAGCACTTCCATGTACAGGCCTTCCAGACGGTCCCGTTCCGTCAGGTACCAGCTTTCATATTCTGCCGCGTCTTTGATGAAGAAGCCCTGGAGGAACGGTCCCTGGTACAGATCCAGATTACAGCCTGGATCCGCTTCAAACTTCTTCACATCGATATCCACGTCGATGTCCGGATTCACCTTGATGATGGCTTTCCGGGGAGAAATAAACACATCAGGTCCCAAGATCTTCTTGGTCTCGTAAATCGCATTGCGCAAATTTTTTCTTGCGATAGCATCCGGTTTATCCGCCCACAATACACCACTGAGCTCGTCCCGCATGACTGTACCTTTTACGAGGATATAGTATACCAGTGCATTCACTTTATTATACGGAAAAAAGATTTCCTGACCGTCTTTAATTATGACCGGAGCACCTAAAAACCGTGCCTGGATCCTACTTGTCATTCCTTTGCACCTCGTTAAGAAAAAATTCGTTTATATAATGGTAAGAAATACTGGTAAAACCAAGTGTTCAACCGTTCTTATCCTCTGGGAAGGATATTATTTTATTATTATAATATAAAATCCTTATGGAATGCAAAAAAAGAACGGGAACATCGATTTTGCATTCAATGTTCCCATTTTAAGTTCTTTTGTTAAATTTCTCAGCCTCTGACCAGCTGGCCTTTCTTGATGACCTTTTCTACAATGTTGATGCCCGTATGATACGGCAGGAACTTGTAGGAAGGATATTGCAGGATGACCATATCGGCCTGTTTCCCAACTTCCAGGGAACCGATCCGGTCCGCCCGATCCACTGCAGCAGCCCCGTTCAGGGTCAGGGCCGTAATGGCTTCTTCGGCGCTCATCTTCATGTAGATGACGGCCAGGCCGATCATGAGAGGTACAGAGAATGTAAAGCCACTGCCGGGGTTGAAGTCCGTAGCCAGGGCTACAGCGCAGCCGGAGTCAATCATTTCCCGGGCACGGGCGAAGGGTTCCTTCAGGCAGAAGGCCGTGGTCGGCAGCAGGGTGGACACGACGCCGTTTTCTGCCATAGCCTTGATGCCTGCATCGGAAGCGTGCAGCAGATGGTCGGCACTGACAGCGTGCAGTTCGCCAGCCAGTTCAGAACCGCCCAGGCTGACGATTTCGTCCGCATGGATTTTC
Organism: uncultured Acidaminococcus sp.; assembly: GCA_900314165.1. The sequence continues at coordinate 29,458 of OMUE01000061.1, read as the reverse complement.
AGTTTGAAGCCCATCTTCCGGGCTTCCGTCAGCAGATGACGGCTTTGTTCTACGGAGAACACGCCTTTTTCACAGAACACATCGCAGAATTCTGCCAGGTTCCGTTCCTTCACTTCCGGCATAACGTCCTTCAACAGGAATTCGATGAAGTCGTCTCCCCGATCCTTGTATTCAGGAGGCACGGCATGAGCGCCCAGGAACGTGGAAACCACCTCCATAGGCTGCAGTTCGTTCAGCTTTTGGACCACTTCCATCTGTTTGATTTCCGTATCATGATCCTGGCCATAACCGCTCTTAGCTTCTACGGCAGTAACACCCATGGTCAGCATCTTGTTCAGGAAGTCCATGCTATGATCCACCAGTTCGTCCAGGGATGCTTCCCGGGTAGCCTTCATGGTGTTCAGGATGCCGCCGCCCCGCTCCATGATTTCCATGTAGCTCATGCCACTCATGCGCCACAGGAATTCGTCCGGACGATAGCCGCCAAAGACCAGATGGGTATGGGAATCTACAAAGCCGGGCAGGACAGCTTTGCCGCTGGCATCGATCTGCTTATCAGCAGGTACCAGTTTTTCCCATTCTGGGTTATTGCCAATGCCTTTGATGATGCCGTCTTCCACCAGGATGGATTGGTTTTCATAGACTTTGATATCTTTCATTTCTGCGCCGCGACGGGCTTTTTTGCCCAGAGGCGTAGCAATCTGTGCAGCGTTTTTAATCAGCAGTCTTTCCGTCATGTTTTCCTCCTGTTACCTAGAAAAAGGGGTGCCGCCCAAGGCAGCATCCCCTTTTTTTCATTGCTGTTAGTCTTTGATTACGTGGGCAGTCGGATATACCTTAGCTACAGCGTCTTTAATTTGAGCTTCATCAGTCAGGTACGGCAGAGTGATTTGACCGATACCCAGACGAGTCTTGTTGAATTCCATAGCCGTTTCCATAGCGTGTTCGTTACGAGCCCAGGACCGACGGGCAACACCGCTCATTACATCCCAGCTCAGAGCGCTGCGGATGATTTCGTCTACACGGTGGCTGCCATCCAGTACCAGCCCGAAACCGCCGTTGATAGCCTTGCCGATACCTACGCCGCCGCCGTTGTGCAGGGCAACCAGGCTCATGCCGCGGGCTGCGTTACCAGCATAGCACTGTACAGCCATATCAGCCATAACGTTGGAACCATCTTTGATGTTGGAGGTTTCACGGAACGGAGAGTCCGTACCGGATACGTCATGGTGGTCACGACCCATCATAACAGGGCCGATTTCGCCTTTACGAACCAGTTCGTTGAACTTCAGGGCAATGTTTACACGGCCGATTTCATCCTGATACAGGATACGAGCCTGAGTACCTACCACCAGTTTGTTCTTTTCAGCATCGCGGATCCAGATGTAGTTATCCCGATCCTGATACCGACGGTTCACGTCGATGCAGCTCATAGCAGCCATATCGGTCTTATGCAGATCTTCCGGTTTGCCGCTCAGGCATACCCAACGGAACGGACCATAGCCATAGTCGAACAGTTGCGGTCCCATGATATCTTCTACGTAGGACGGCCAGATGAAACCGTCTTTGTCGTCTACGCCGTTCTTGGAGATTTCTTTAACGCCGGAATCAAATACGGCCTTCATGAAGGAGTTGCCATAGTCAAAGAAGTATACGCCACGGCTGGTAATCTTCTTCAGAGCTGCATAGTGAGCATGCAGGGTCTTGTCAACCAGTTCACGGAAGTGTTTCGGATCTTCAGCCAGCATCTTCGTACGTTCTTCGAAGGTCAGGCCTTGCGGGCAATAACCGCCGTTGTAAGCGTTGTGGCAGGAGGTCTGGTCGGAAACCAGGTCTACATGGATGTTGTTGTCGGCAATGTATTCCAGCAGGTCTACAATGTTGCCATGGTAAGCATAAGCTTTGCCCTTCTTGGCAGCCATGGATTCCTGAGCCAGTTTGATAACTTCGGGGATGGAATCGGACACGCCGGAAATCCAGCCCTGATCCAGACGGGTCTTAATACGGGAGTAGTCAACTTCGGCAACGATAGCCGTGCAGTTAGCGATTTCAGCAGCTTTGCCCTGAGCACCGCTCATGCCGCCCAGACCAGAGGTAACGAACAGTTTGCCGCCCAGGTCCCCATCGATAGGCACACCCAGTTTCATACGGCCAGCGTTCAGGATGGTGTTGAACGTACCATGGACGATACCTTGAGGTCCGATGTACATCCAGCCGCCAGCAGTCATTTGCCCATAGTTGGCAACGCCCATTTCTTCTGCGATTTCCCAGTCTCTCAGGTTGTCATATTCGCCAACCATGATGCCGTTGGAGATGATGACCCGGGGAGCTTCCGGTTTGCTGCGGAACAGGCCCAGAGGATGACCGGATTCCATAACCAGGGTTTGATCCTGTGTCATTTCTTCCAGGTACCGTTTGATCAGCAGATATTGCATCCAGTCATGGCATACGCTGCCGGTTTCACCGTAGGTAACCAGTTCATAAGGATACAGGGCAACTTCGAAGTCCAGGTTGTTATCGATCATGACCTGGAAAGCTTTACCTTCCGTGCATTTGCCTTTATATTCATCAATGGGCTTGCCATAGATGCGGCCTTCCGGACGGAACCGATAGCCATAGATACGGCCGCGGGTCGTCAGTTCTTCCAGGAATTCAGGAATCAGTTCTTCATGATATTGTTCGGGAATGTACCGTAAGGCATTCTTCAATGCAATTTCCGTTTGAGCAGGGGTCAGACGGAAGCCACGATCCGGGGCTCTGCGGATACCTTCCTGGAAGGGTTTCTTTGGAGGCAGTCCGTTAGGGAACTCCAGTTTAATGGTCATAGCATTGGCAATGTCTACATTTTTCATCATTTCATACCACTCCTTTGCAGATTCTATCTAAGGCAAGCTCTTTATAAAATATCAACTTTGCTTTTGATGATATTATTGTACGAAGCGTACATCTAAAAAACGTCTAAAAATCGTAGATTTTTAAAAAATGTATGGTTTTTTTCCAACGTTTCCTGTCCGTTTTTTGACTGTTTCATCAAAAATTTGACGTTTCATTTTTGACGTTTTCGGCCAGGACGCGATAATGAAGAAAAGGCTGTGGCAGATTGCACTGCCACAGTCCTTTCAGGGATGGTTTTAGGGATTAGAAGTTCTTCAGGTCTACTTTGTCTTCTACAGCTTCCAGGATACCGCCATCGGCAACCAGGTTCGTGATCTTTTCCAGTTCTTCGAAGATCTGGATATCTTTATCGTAAGCGATGAAGTCATTGGTTTCACGGATCCGGTCATAAGCAGCCTGAGTGCCTTTGCCCAGTTTGAAGCCTTCGTCCTTGCGCAGGTCGATGGCCTGGCAGGCAGCCAGCAGTTCCGTTGCGATGACGCGGCGGGTATTGAAGGCGATTTCGCCGGCTTTACGGCCAGCATGAGCACCCATGGAGACCAAGTCTTCCTGGTTTTCGCAGGAAGGAATGGAGTCAACAGAAGCAGGATGGGCCAGAACTTTGTTTTCGCTGACGAGAGCAGCGGCTGCATATTGGGTAATCATGAAGCCGGAGTTCAGGCCGGGATGGGCTACCAGGAAGGAGGGGAAGCCGCTCAGGGAGTGGTTGATCAGTCGTTCCAGACGACGTTCGGACACGTTGGCGATTTCGCTGATGCCGATGCCCAGGAAGTCGAAGGGCAGAGCCATAGGTTCGCCGTGGAAGTTACCACCGCTGATGACGGCGCCATCCGGCAGGACGATGGGGTTATCGGTAGCGGAGTTGATTTCAATATCTACCTTTTCTTTTACGAAGCCCAGAGCATCCTTGCTGGCGCCATGGATCTGAGGTACGCAGCGCAGGGAGTACGGATCCTGAACCCGCAGTTCAGCCTGGTGGGTTACATAGGTGGAGCCTTCCAGCAGGTTTCTCATATTGTAAGCGGTATCCAACTGGCCTTTGTGAGGACGGATGGTATGCAGCCGTTCATCGAATACATCGATGATACCTCTTTGAGCTTCCGTGGACAGAGCAGCCGCGATATCGCTTTGTTTCAGCAGGCTCATACCTTCCCACAGAGCGAAGGTGCCCATAGCGGTCAGGATGGGAGTACCATTGATGAGGGCCAGGCCTTCCTTAGCTTCCAGATGGATAATGGGGATGCCGGCTTTTTCCATAGCTTCTTTGCCATCCAGCAATTCGCCTTTGTATTCAGCTTTGCCCAAGCCCAGCATCGGCAGAACCATATGAGCCAAAGGAGCCAGGTCACCGGAAGCACCCAGGGAACCTTTTTCAGGGATGTAAGGATGTACGCCTTTGTTGATCATGTCGATCAGGGTTTGCAGGGTGGACAGGCGGATACCGGAATACCCTTTTACCAGAGCGTTGGCACGAATAGTCATTGCAGCACGGGTTACTTCTCTGGTCAGAGGATTGCCATAACCGCAGGAGTGGGTACGGATCAGGTTTTCCTGCAGCTGCGTGCAATCATCCTGGGAAATATGTACCCGGCACAGAGAACCAAAACCGGTGGTCACGCCGTAAACAACGCGGTCACTGTTAACGATATCATCAACCAAAGCACGGGATGCCTTAATCTTGGCAATTGCATCATGATCGAAAGAAAGTTTTGCGCCATAACGGCTGACTGCGATTAATTGGGCCAGAGTCAGGTCATCACCAGTCAAAACGACTTCTTTGATTGCTTTTACATCTTTCAACTTCATTGTCTTACATCCTCCTAATTCTTTTTGGGATTCCCGGGTGCATCTGCTGCAACCCGGGAATCGGTTCTTAGTATGTATTCACTTGGTAAAGGGTAATTTCTAAAAGATTCGAGTTCGGTTTAGCCCAGGATCATAGCGCCGATGACGCCGCCCACCAGCAGGGTCAGATCGAAGAAGATAAACGTAGGTACGCAGGTATCCCAGATGTGGTTATGCTGACCATCTGCATTCAGGCCGGACGTAGGTCCTAACGTGGAGTCGGAGGCAGGAGAACCAGCATCGCCCAGAGCTGCTGCAATACCGATCAGCAGGATGATGGCAGGAATGCCGAAGCCCAGTTTCTGGCCCATGGGGATGTAGATGGAGGCTACAACAGGGATGGTACCGAAGGAAGTACCGATGCCCATGGTGATCAGCAGGCCAACGCCCAGCATCAGGATGGCACCACCCAGTTTCGTATTGATGATAGCCGTCGTTGCGTTAACAAGAGCTTCTACGGAGTGGGTTTCACGGAGTACAGCAGCATAACCGGCTGCTACCAGCATTACAAAGGCAATGAAGCCCATCATGCGGACACCGCCGTCCACAATTTCGTCCATGTTCTTCCATTTGATGCTGCCGGTAACAATCAGGACCAGCAGGCCGCACATAGCGCCGATAGGCAGGGACTTAAAGTACAGCTGGGCTACGAAGGCGGCAGCAGCGCCGGCCAGAGCCTTCCAGCATTCAGCCGTCATAGTCGTTTGTTCAGCATGGCTGTCCTGGCCCATAATAGGCAGGTCTTCATATTCACGATCGCGGCTGTAGAACAGGGCTGCCAGGACCAGGCCTACCAGCATGGAAGCGCCGCCGATCCACATCACTGCGGAAATATCACTGATGTTTACGTTTACTTTGTTAGCCACCATCTGGTCTTTGATGATGGTCATGAACAGCAGTCCGAAGCCAACGGGCAGGGACACATAGGGAGCTTTCAGGCCGAAGGTCAGGGCGCAGGCCACAGCACGGCGGTCCAGTTTCATATGGTTCATAACAGTCAGCAGAGGGGGAATCAAAATAGGAATGAAAGCAATGTGCACAGGAATCAGGTTCTGGGAGAAGCAGGATACAAAGGCGATCAGGAAGATAAAGGCCAGTTTTCTTTGACCCACAATCTTCGTAATCTTACGGGCGGCTACGTCAGCCAGGCCGCTGCGACCGATGGCTACTGCCAGGGTACCTAACAGGATGTAGCTCAGAGCAGTTTCAGAGTTACCACCCATACCACCGATCAACACTTCAACGGTTTTGGTCATGCTCAAACCACCGGTCAGGCCTGCAATAATGGCAGCTGCCAAAATTGCGAAGAGTACGTTCAATTTTGCCAAGCAGAGTGCGGACATGATTAATACGGATACTACGATAGGGTTTGCTAAAATTTCCATACGTCAATCAACTCCTTTTTAACTTGTTTTCCGATTTTCAGTGCTCCTGCGCAAGCACTTTTCGTTTGCAGTTTTATTTTAGCTTTCTCCTGTCAGAAAAAAGTCAAATAAAAATGATTATGTCTTTAAAAATCGTTCATGTTTTACCGGCGATATTGAGGGTTTAAAAGGCATTTTTGACGATTTTTGTGCACTACCCCGCTAAAGTGTCGAACATTAAAGCGATAAGTACGTATTACGAACGGTTATGTCCCGTAGATTAAATTTTCTGAATATACCAATTTTCGTTTTTATGTTTCGTTTGCAATAGAAAAAACAGGCAGACAGGCTCGATTTGTCGCAAAAAAGCGGCATTGCAAAGCCTGTCTGCCTGAAAATTCTTTATTAATCCTGCACCGTCAAATTTTTAAAGCCCGTTTTTGACGGAACGCAGCATTATTTTTATTGACGTTTCTCCTGAACGACTTTTTTATAAGCGTCAGGAACGTCCACATCCCACAATTCTCTGATATCTTCAATATGAACAATGCAGGTATTTTCTGCATTCATGAAGCTTTTAGCTCCTTAATAACTTTCATAATGCACTAACCCGTGGGGGCTTGCCAAAGCGTAGCGTCGGTAAGCCCGAAAAATACGTCGAACAGCCTGGATAACGGGTTTACCGCCAGGACCTACGGTCCTTCTGGCAAACCCCTACGAAGTTATAAGTGAAAGTTAATTGCGGTTTTCTATACTATCGGTTGACAGCAGTTTTTAGTTACAAAAGGGGCTGTGAAAAATGAGTAAGTCATTTTTCACAGCCCCTTTCCTTTTGCTCGAGACTTTTATCTATTTTCTCAGATATTCTGATCTTCGTAGTCCACAATCAGATCCTTGTCCACCACGGAGTTTTCCGGATGGTCGATGGTGTCGTACTTATCGTAGTTCTTCAGGATCAGGATGCCGCTGATGAGCAGCAGGTAGTTGACAATCAGCAGAGGGAAAGCAGAGGTAATAGCCAGCTGCTTCGTAGCGTCGATGCCACTGACAGCGCCTACAGTGCTGGCCGTAGCCAGGTTGACAAAGGCTACCAGGCTCAAGGCGATACCCCAGAAGATCTTGATCTTAGCAGGAGGTTCTACTACAGCCGTGTTCTTAGAATTGATGGACAGAGAGGAAATGGTAGTAGTCATGGAGTCAGCCAGAGTAACGATGGAGATGAAGATGGTGAACAGGAACACGATCCGCAGAACTGTCGTAGCCGGCAGGTTGTTGAAGAACCCGAACACGGCAGATTCCGTACCGGCACTCTTCATCAGATCCCAGGTAGCGCCACCGGTCTGGATGTCATAGAAGATAGCTGCGCCGCCGAAGATGCCAAACCACAGGACGCCAAAAGCACCGGGCAGCACTACGTTGAAGATCATGAATTCACGCAGGGTACGGCCTTGAGCAATCTTGGCCAGGAAGATACCCATGAGCGGTGCATAGGCAATCATCCAGCTCCAGTAGTTGACGGTCCACCAGGTAGGCCACATGTCCCCTTTATTCCAGGCACCGGTGTACAGGGACTGTTCCATAAAGTGTACGGCGTGGAAGCCCAGGGATTCCGCAAACAGGTTCAGGATGTAGGTGGTAGGACCTACGAACAGGATGAAGGCCAGCAGGGCAAAATACAGTTTAGCGTTGCAGTCGGAGAAGAAGCGTACACCTTTGGAGATCCCGGTGTAGCTGGACAGGATGAACGTAATAACCGTAGTAGTCAGAATACAGATCCACATGACGTGGTTCGGTTTGATATTTGTCAGCAGGCCCAGACCGGAACCGATCTGCAGGGCCCCTTCGCACAGAGAGGAAGATACACCGCCGGCCAGGCCGAATACACAGACCAGGTCGATGACCGTGCCGATGACGCCCATGGCCTTCTTGCCCAGGATGGGATACAGGCAGGAGCTGATGCGGTACGGCAGCTTCATGTTATATACAGCAATACCGATGATGATGCCGGGCACGCCGTAGTACACATACTCGGAGATGCCCCAGTGCAAGTAGGCCGTGCTCAGGGCCATCTTGGCAGCTTCCGGAGATTTGGCGGCAATGTGGGAGAACAGGGGGATGCCGGACATGAAGTGGGTCAGCGGTTCTGCGATGCCCCAGAAGACGATGCCCGTAGCGATACCGCCGCACAGGCTGATGACGAACCAGTTCCATTTGGACATGATGGGTTTTGCTTTTTTGCCGCCGATGATGATGTTCCCTACTTTGCCGGAGAACAGGCACCAGGCAGAGAAGCCTATGTACGCCAATGTCAGGAATTCATAGGCCCAGGCAAAATGGACACACACAAAATTTACAATAGCTGTTTCCGCATCGGCAAAAGCCTTTGGGGATACCAAACCCAGAACAATGACGAAGATGTAAATCAACGCCATAGTTACGAATATAGGTTTCCGAATCGTTACTTTCTCTTCCATAGTTCACATTCCTTCCTCTCTAATCAAATTAGCTTTATTGTAGTTTCTTCCCCATGCCTTGTTCCGCCCACTTGATGATCCTGCCATCGTGGATGGCGTTCCGCAGGTATTCAATATAGGGATACAGGAACATATCCTGTTCCATGGGGGGAATCTTTTCGCCCAGATGGTCCAGCACGTTCCGGCTGGCACTGCTGCGCTTCAGCTTCTCATCCACAAAGCTCTGGGCCATGTACACGCTGAGGAGCTCGATGGCCAGGATGTACTCCAGTTTTTCTGCCACCACATCGGACTTCTTGGCCGCATTATAGCCCATGGCCACGTAGTCTTCCTGGTTGCCGCAGGTAGGCGTGTTGTCGATGACGGCGCTGGTGCACAGGATGCGCATCTCATTCAGGAGGCCGGCCTGGGTATATTGGGGAATCATGAGGCCGGAATTCAGGCCCGGATTCTTGATGAGGAACCAGGGATTGCCGGACAGGTTTTCGTCGATCATCCGGTTGTTGCGCCGTTCGCTCATCTTGGCCAGCATAGTGGCGGCCAGACAGCAGGAGTCCATGGCAATGCCCACATAGGCGGAGTCCGGATTGCAGGCGGAAATTACGTCTTCGCTACCTTCTTCCGGCCAGAGGATCGGGTTGTCGCAGCAGGAGTTCATTTCCACTTCTATGGTTTCTTTAGCATTCCGCAGAGTCTGTTTGGCTGCTCCGTGAAGCTGGGGAATGCAGCGCAGGCTCAGGGCATCCTGGACCTTCGTGCCTTTAGCCGCTTCGATGACTTCGGAGTCTGCCAGCAGATTCCGAACATTGGCTGCCGTGTCGGCCTGAGCTTTATGAGGCCGCACAGCCATGACCCGTTTGTCGAAGGCATTCATGACGCCTTTCAGGACTTCTACGCTCATGGAACCGATAACGTCTGCGGTCTGAGCTGCCTGCAGCATGTCGTACAATCCGATGGCTCCCATAGCCGTTGGTGTCGTAGTACCGGACACGAGAGCTAGCCCTTCCTTGCTGGACAGCTGCAAGGGCGTTAAGCCGGCCCGTTTCAGTGCCTCGGCCCCATCCAGCAGCTCTCCCTCATAATAAGCCTTACCCCGGCCCGTAATGACGAGGGCCATATGCGCTTCGGGACTCAGGTATCCCACGCTGCCGCAGCCGGGAGCATAAGGCGTCACGTCCCGGTTCAGGAACTGCCGATACTGTTCCAGTACGGCCAGACGTACGCCGCTGTAGCCCTGGCCCAGATTCTGCAGCACCATGAGCAGCGTAGCCCGGACCTGTTCCCGGGTCAGCGGTGCGCCCACGGAGGTAGAATGGCTCAGGATGATGTTCGTCTGAAGCTGTTCCGTTTCTTCCTTACTGATGGCCTTCGTGCACAGGGCTCCGAAACCGGTGGTGACCCCGTACATGACCTTCTCCTCGTCCACCCATTTTTCTACGAGAGCCCGGGACTTATTGACCCGTGCCTTATAGCTGTCTGAGAACTCCACCAGGGCTCCTTGGCGGACAACGGCCATAAAGTCTTCCAAGGTAATTGGCGACCCTAAAATCACCGTTTCACTCATCAAACTCCCCCCACTTCTTGCATTCTTAGGATTTGCTTATATTCATTGCAAATATTGTGCCAACTTCGTTTCCTAATTAAAAGTTGAATTTATTCGTGATGGTTCGAACTTTATTTGTAACATCTATAACACTATTCATATATTTTGTTTTTTCCTCTTGCTTACTTCCATCAAATCGAAGATAATAACTCTAGAGAAACGCAAAAATTTTATGCGCTACGCATTAGATTTTTGCGCATAAAAGGAGTGCACTATGGAAGACTATACGGCTTTATTAGAAACGGCTCTGAACTTGTTGGACAATGCCGTGTATATCTACACTGCCCAGGGTAAGGCCCTTTTCCTGAACAAGACGGCCAAACAGTTTATGGGAATCAAAGATGGAGACCTGTACAAAAACCACGACCTGCTGAAGATCGTGGACATTACAGCAGAGGAAAGTACAACGCTATCCTGCATCCGGACCCAGTCCGTGGTCCGCAACCGCCTGTGCCGGTACAAGACCATGGACGGCCGGGAGCATTATACGTTCAACACGGCCCATCCCGTTTTTCAGGGCAATGTACTGACGGCGGCCATAGATTTCGAAGATGACGTCATCCAGATGGAAAAGAAGCGGCAGCTGTTGGAGCAGCTTCAGAACCAGGCCCGGGAATTCGTTGTGGACCACGGGGTCCAGAAGAAAAAGCACGCCTACACCCTGGAAGATTTCGCCGGCCATGCTCCCTCTGTACTGGAGTTGAAGAAAACCATCCAGAAGGTGGCACCCCAGGACAGTAACATCATGATCTACGGTGAAACCGGTACAGGCAAGGAAATCATCGCCCAGAGCATCCATGGACTGAGCCAGCGGCGGAACAAGCCCCTGATTGTGCTGAACTGTTCTGCCGTACCGGAAACCCTGGTGGAAAGCATCCTGTTCGGCACGGTACCCGGAGCCTACACAGGGGCTACAAACCGGCAAGGGCTTTTGGAAGCCGCCAACGGAGGCACCCTGTTCCTGGACGAACTGAACTCCATGAGTCCTGCCATGCAGGCCAAACTGCTGCGGGTGCTGCAGGAAGGAGTTTTCCGCCGGGTTGGGGAAACAAAGGAGCGCCAGGTGGACCTGCGGGTCATTTCCACATGCAACGAGGATCCGTTCCAGCTCATCCGCACTCACAAGCTGCGTGAGGACCTATTCTTTCGGCTGGCCACCATGGTGCTGCGGATCCCCCCTCTCCGTGACCGGATTTCTGACCTGGAATTATTGTGCAAAGAGTATCTGTCCAAATACAGCCGCCGCTTCGCCTATCCTCTCACGTCCATTTCTCCCCAGGCCCTGTGGACCCTGCAGCAGTATGACTGGCCCGGCAACGTACGGGAACTGTACCACGTGCTGGACTATGCCATGAACCTGGCAGAAGGCAACGAGCTGACCACGGACCTGCTGCCGGACAACGTGCTGCCAGGGTGGAGCCAGAAGGCCGAACCGGCAGCTATGGCCCTCCGTTCTCAAAAGGTGCCCCAGGAAGAATACCCGAAGCTGCCCGGCCAGACCCTGTCAGAAAAGATGGCTTCCTATGAAATCCACGTTTTGAAAGAGACCCTGGCCCGGAACCATGGCAATATCACCAAAGCCGCTAAGGAATTAGGGTTAGCGAGGCAGAATCTGCAGTACAGGATGAAGAAGTATGGGATTAGGGATTAGTACAACAACCCACAAATAACTTGCCTATTAAAATACCCCGTAGGGGCTTATCGTAAGATAAGCCCACTAAAGCTGCTCATTAGAGGATTTCCTGATGGGCGCATCTCACGATGTGCCCCTACGGTTGCAAAATTTAGAGTAGGTGTTTAATATGAAAATTATTTGTGGATTATTCTACTAGGAGCTAGAAAAAGGAGACGAATGATGACACAGATTTTTTCCGGTAAAGAGGTTGCTGCACGAATTTCCTCTCAATTAGCCGACGAAGTTGCGGCCTTAAAAGCAGAAAACATATTCCCAAAATTGGCCATCGTCCGCATCGGGGAACGGCTCAGCGATGTCCGGTACGAACACGGTGCTTTGAACCGCTGTGCCAAGCTGGGCATAGAGGTAGACGTTCATGCCCTGCCGGAGCTGACCACTCAGCAGGAACTGGTGGATCTGATTCACACCATCAACGAGGATCCGTCCATCCACGGCTGCCTGCTGCTGCGCCCATTTCCTAAAAACTTTGACGATGCCTATGTCCGCAACTGCCTGGCTCCCGAAAAAGACGTGGATGGCATTACGGACGCCTCCCTGGCCGGCCTCGTTACAGGCACCCCCACCGGCTTCAGCCCCTGCACCGCCGCAGCCTGCATGGCTGTGCTGGATCATTATCACATTCCGGTAGAAGGCCAGAACGTGGTAGTCATTGGTGCCAGCCTGGTCATTGGCCGGCCTGTAGCCATGGAATTCCTGAAACGGGAAGCCACCGTGACCATCTGCCACATCAAGACACGTGACGTAGCTCTTTATACCCGGACGGCGGACATCCTGGTAGCTGCTGCCGGACACAGGAACCTGGTAACTGCAGACATGGTAAAGCCGGGTCAAATCATCCTGGATGTGGGCATCAACGCCGCTCCCGGGGGCGGGCTCTGCGGCGACGTGGATTTTGAACATGTATCCCCTATTGCTGCCGGCATCACCCCCGTCCCCGGCGGCATCGGTTCCGTCACCACGTCCATCCTGGCCCAACACGTAGTGCAGTCCGCAGCGAAAGCAACTCTGCCATAACCCACCACCGTTGCAAGCAACGGTCCCCCGCCCTTAAAAAGGGCGGACATTTATTCTTTCCTTGCCCGCCGCAGGCGCCTCTTCGCTCTTCCCTCTCCGCTTTATCCAAGGCAAAAAAATACCCGTGCGACGAAATCGCACGGGTATTTTTTTGCAAACTAATTACAGGTTAACCTTAGCAAGCAGAGCTTGTTCTTTGGCATCTACAGCGTCTTCGATAGCAGCCATCTTCTTGGTCAGGTCAGCTACGAAAGCTTCGTCTTTGATGCTTCCCAGGTTGATCTTCACGTTCAGGAAGGCACCCCGGACAGCAGCTCTGGCGTTCATAGCAGCTACAGCACCGTCCGTAACAGCATTGCTGTTGCCTCTTTCGATGACGGCTTCAGCCAGGGCAAACAGTTCGTTAGCCGTCTCCCCTACCTGGAAGGGAACCAGGGCAGCGCCCTTCGTAGCTTCCTGGATTGCTTCATGGCGGACTTTCTTAGCTTCATCCGTATCTTTCGGCATCTTGAAAGCAGCCATAATCTTGTTGAAGGCATTGCTGTCTTCATCAATGAGGGCCAGGAACTTATTCTTCAGGGCAGCAGCCTTGTCAGCCACACCCTTCATTTCATCTTCCACAGCGGCATATTTTGCTTTGCCGATGGTCAGATGAGCCACCATCTCAATGAGGGCTGCAGAGGAAGCAGCATTCAGAGCTGCTACGCTGCCGCCACCGGGAGCGGGGGAAGAGGAACTGGTTTCCTGGATGAAATCTTCTACAGACAGTTTCTTTAATTCCATTGTGTATAAGCCTCCGGATTAGAACAGGCCGGTAATCTTGCCGTTGTTGTCGATGTCCATTCTCAGGGCAGCGGGTTTCTTCGGCAGGCCGGGCATGACCATGATATTGCTGGTTTGGACAACGATGAAGCCGGCACCGTTGGATACCCGTACATCCTGTACGTTGATCTTGAAGCCTTTGGGAGCGCCCAGCAGAGCAGGGTTGTCACTCAGGGAGTACTGAGTCTTGGCTACGCAGATCGGCAACTTGTCCAGACCCCAGTCTTCCAGTTGTTTGATCTGTTTCTTGGCGTTAGCCGTGAAGGTGACGCCGTCGCCGCCGTAAATCTTCTTTACGATAGCGGTCAGCTTGTTAGGAATCGTATCGTTTACATCGTACAGTTCCACCTTCGTGGGTTTCTTTTCTTCCAGCATAGCCACCAGTTTGTTGGCCATGTCGATACCGCCTTCGCCGCCCTTTTCCCAGCATTCGTTCAGGGCCACTTCTACGCCGTAGCTGGCGCATTTTTGCAGCAGCATGTCGATTTCCGCAGGGGTATCGGAGGAGAACTTATTGATAGCTACCAGGACGGGCAGGCCGAAGGTCCGCATGTTTTCTACCTGTTTTGCCAGGTTGGAGAAGCCGTCGCTGACAGCCTGTACATTTTCTTTCGTCAGTTCGGTCTTGGGTACGCCGCCGTGCATCTTCAGAGCGCGGATGGTGGCAACCAGCACTACGGCATCCGGATAGAAGCCGCCGTAATGGCATTTGATATCCATGAACTTTTCTGCACCCAGGTCAGCACCGAAGCCTGCTTCCGTAATGCAGATGTCGCCCAGCTTCAGGGCCATCTTCGTAGCCAGCATGGAGTTGCAGCCGTGAGCGATGTTGGCGAACGGACCGCCGTGGATGATGGCAGGGGTGTGTTCCAGAGTCTGTACCAGGTTCGGTTTGATGGCGTCTTTCATCAGCATAGCCATAGCGCCTTCGCAGCCCAGCTGATGGACGTATACAGGGTTGCCGTCCAGGTCGCAGCCGATGACGATGCGGCCGAAACGGGCTTTCAGGTCTTCCAGGTCTTTAGCCAGGCACAGGATGGCCATGATTTCAGAAGCTACGGTGATGGTGAAGGCATCCTGACGAGGGAAGCCGCAGACTTTGCCGCCCAGGCCTACTACCACGTTCCGCAGGGCACGGTCGTTCATGTCCATAACCCGGCGCCAGGTGATCTGCCGCTGGTCGATCCGCAGAGCGTTGCCCTGATGGATGTGGTTATCGATCATAGCGGACAGCAGGTTGTTGGCTGCGGTAATGGCATGCATATCACCGGTAAAGTGCAGGTTGATGTCTTCCATAGGAACGACCTGAGCATAACCGCCGCCGGCAGCACCGCCTTTGATGCCGAATACAGGACCCAGGGACGGTTCACGCAGAGCTACGATGGCCTTTTTGCCGATCTTGTTCAGAGCCTGAGCCAGGCCGATGTTCGTGGTGGATTTGCCTTCGCCGGCAGGAGTCGGGGTGATGGCGGTAACCAGCACCAGTTTGCCGTTAGGTTTGTCTTTCAGTCTCTTCAGGACGTCCAGAGAGATTTTTGCTTTATAATGGCCGTATTGTTCCAGTTCTTCCGGTTGGATGCCCAGTTTGTCAGCAATCTTGCTGATGGGTTCCATAACGTTTTTTTGCGCAATCTCGATGTCGCTTAACATTGTTTGCACCTCCAGGTGACAGACAGCAAATACAGGGTTGAATGTAGATTATTCGCCCATATCCAGCAGACGTTTTTCAAGGATTTCGTCCATGTTGAAGTTTTCAATCTGCAGATAGTATTCAGCAGCCATGAGCAGAGCCTTCATAGGAACAGTACCGATGACTTCGCTGCCTACGACAGGTACGCCATACCGTCTGGCTTCCATTTTAATCATTTCGAAAGCACGGTATACAGCGGTCTTTTCATAGTTAACCAGGTTCATGGAAACCTGTACCTGATTCCGTTCTTCCAGTTTTACGCCCATAGCCTTTACGAAGTGCAGGCCGCCACCGATGTTGCGGACTTTCTTAGCGATAGCGTCAGCTACGGCTTTGTCGCTGCAGCCCAGGTTTACGTTGAAAGCAACCAAAGGAACACGGGCACCTACAGCAGAGCAGCCGGATTTTTCGTTCATCACGGCAGGACCGTAGTCGGGAACCCAATCCGGATCTTTTATCTTTTCGAAGAAGCCTTCATATTGGCCTTTCCGTACTGCAGCCAGGTTCCGGCGGGATTCTTTCGTGCAAGCATCTTCATACAGGTAAACAGGAATGCCCATTTCACCATAAGCTTTACCAACTTTGTTGGCGATTTCAACGCATTCGTCCATAGTTACGCCCATAACCGGAGTGAAGGGAACAACGTCCACAGCACCGAAACGGGGATGTGCACCATGGTGGGTTCTCATATCGATCAGTTCAATTGCCACTTTAGCCATGTTGATAGCGGCTTCCGTAACAGCTTCAGGAGAGCCAATGCAGGTTACGACAGAACGGTTGTGGTCTTCATCGCTGGAGTAGTCCAGAAGCTTCAGGCCTTTTACCTTTCTTGCTTCATCAACGATCTTTTCAACCTTTTCCTTATCGCGGCCTTCAGAGAAATTCGGAACAAATTCAACTAACTTTCTAGCCATTGTGGCACCTCCATAAAAATTTGTAAATCAACTGGGGAAGGACATATATCATGTCCTGACGCTTAATATAATAGAGTACAGTCGCCCTAAAAACGTCTGAAGTGGGAAAAATTTTGGATTTTTAATTTTTGACTCTTTTTGGACGGTTGCAACATAGCATGAAGATGGAATAGAGTGTGCTAGTGGGCTAGTTTGCTAGTGGGCTAGGTGTGCATCCGCACCTCTCGAATCCGGCCCCCTCTGGGGGCGGAGGTATCCGCGTTAGCGGATGGTGGGGGCGTGCCGAGCACTACTAGCTGCTAGCCCACTAGCCCACTAACTAAGGAGGCCCTATCATGTCCATTACTGTCATTCCCAGAACGAAAGCTTCTACGTCCCATTGGTCCGGCGGGACCACCACGGAATTCTACATTGCGCCGGCAGGCAGTGCTTATAAGGAACGGAACTTCACACTGCGCATCAGCTCCGCTACAGTAGATCTACCGGAATCCGACTTTACCATGCTGCCGGATTACAACCGCATCATTGCGCCCCTGACCGGCGGCTTTACGCTGACGTACCAGGAAGTCCCCGGGCGCAGCGATACCTTAGCACCCCTGGAAGATGCGTTTTTTGACGGTGGCTGGCACACCCATTCCGTGGGCAAAGCCGTGGATTTCAACCTGATGTACCGGAAAGACACTACGGCCACCTACGAAAAACTGACGGAAAGCAGGACGCTGGTTCCTGCTGCCTATCGTTTCGTCTATACGCCCATCGTCCCGGTGGAAACCCTGAAGGATTCCACCCTGGATGGCATCGCCCTTGAACCCGACACCCTGTACGTGATCCCCGAAGAAGACGGCGACGTGGAGCTGAAGCTTGGTAAGGAAGCTGTTGTCATTTATCTTATAGTCAAAGAATAGAGGTGAGACGCGCAGCGTGCCCTTTTCACTTTTCTCTTTTCACCTTTCACTTCCTTTTAAACTTTTTGACTTTTGACCGTGTTTTCTACCTTATAATATGGTATAATGATTTCCTATCAAGATAGGAGCGATTGCTCCGGAAATAAGGTTGATTTCTATGGAAACACGCGCCAATCCCTGGGAACAGGGAAAAAGTATATTTGACTTCATAAAAAGCAATCTGGACCCGGATGGGTACTACAACCAGGAACCTCTCCAGGACAGGGCTATCGTCACCGGGGATTCGGAAATCTTCATGGATCCCGGCGCCGCAGACGCCTACCTGGCCAGCACGAAGCAGGAAACGGAACAGGCTGCCATCATCGGCCTGCAGATTTATCAGGGTCTGAAAGCCTACGCAGAAGAACCGAACCCGGAAAATGCCTCCATGCTGTACATGGGCATTTCCTCCACGCCCTGCATCCTGTACTATGACTCCCTGGTAGATGAGCTCAGCAACGAAAAGATTCCCCAGCCCCTGTGGCATCTGGCCCGGGAATGGCTGTACAAGGCTTCCAGCCGGGAAGCGGTCAAGCTGGCCATCGTCATCTGCGGCCTGTACATGCTGAACGAACCGGACCTGGTGGTGGACTGGCAGCTGAAGAAGGATCTCATGGTCCTGAGCCGCTGCGAGGAATTCACCAGTTTCGTCATCTACGCCCTGGAACTGAGCCATCAGCTGGAGCCGGACGATGTTTGGGATATGATCGAGCACTCCATGGGCTGGGGCAAGCTATGCGCCATGCAAACCTACTCCTTTGACAGCAAGGAGTCCAAAAAATGGCTGGTGCTCCACGGCTGCGAGCTGGTCATCAACTACCCTGCCGTGTCCCTGCTGGTATTCTCCAAGGTAAATATTGCAGACGTGGTGAACAAGCCCCACCTGGACCATGAGGAATTCCAGGGCCTTACCCATCTTTTTCTGAACTACCTGGCCTTCCTGCTGGGCTTCCAGCAGCTGGACCCGCCGGAAGAGGCCCAGGACAAGATGCCCGTCATAGACCTGTTCTCCCTGCTGCAGAAATATCTGGTCCATGCCCAAAACTACCATACAGAACTGACGGACGCAGCAGGCCTGCTGAACATTTGTGAAGGCTTGCGGACCATGGTGGAAGACGAAATGTGGGATGCCCTGACCATGAATCAGTGCCACCTGCTCATCAGCTCCCTGGAGGCCCTTATCTTCTCCACGGACTGGCTGCCCCAGATCAAGGCCAACCTGTTGGATGAAGACGGCAGCGTAAACCTGCTGGCCATCCATATGGCTTACGCACTGGACCTGGATATTCACAAAGAATTATGGACCCTGCTGAAGAAGGATCCCATGCGCACCGAATTGTACGAATTCCTGCTGGAAACTACGGACAAACGCCGTTTCAACAGGGTGCTGAAATTTGCCCGGGAGCACCTGGAGGCCTACCTGCAGGATGAATACAGCCTGCAGCCCCTGCTCCACAGCCTGGCCGAAACACCGGGCCAAGGAGAGGACATCATCCAGGCCGCTCTGACCAGTATCTACGATTCCTGCCGGGACGCCGCCATCTCCGTACTGGAAGAATGGCCGGACAAGAACTGGTCTCCCCGCATGCGCCTGGCCCTGTTCAAAGCCCGGGAAATGGCCCAGCATCCTCTGCTGACCCTGCGCATCGACGTACTCCTCAAAAAGCGCAGCATGGATTTTGCCAACTTCCTGGACGTGATTCAGGAGAGGAATAGATAAGGTTGCGTGGGAGCGTGCATACGTGCATACGAGTTGTCGTACATACGTAAATACGTGATACGTTATACGTAATACGACTGGTGCGAAAACATAAAAAAGCTGTGAAAAATGAGCAATCATCTTTCACAGCTTTTTGTTTTGTCCTTACGCTCATGTTTCCGTACCACGTATCACGTACTACGTATTTTTCGTATGTACGTATTCACGTATACACGACACTACAGATTTCACTCCGCCTTAAACAGCGGCAGATTGGCCAAGACGGTAATATCGTCCCGCCCTATGGAGTCCCCTTCGGCCAGGATGGCCATCTTGCCGTAGACCGTACCGCCGGCTTTTTCTACCAGCTCTTCCAAAGCCTTGATGGAACCGCCGGTGCTGATGACGTCGTCCACCAGGGTGACCTTATGGCCCTTTACCAGATCGATATCTGCATCCTGCAGGCACAGCATCTGCTTGCCCTTCGTAGTGATGGACTCATCTTCCACCGTAATGGGATGCTCCATATAAGCTTTGATGGATTTCCTGGCCACGATGTATTTCGGCATGCCCAGGATCCGTGCCATAGCATGGACGAGAGGAATGCCCTTCGTCTCAGCAGCCATGAGCACATCCGTATCCGCCGGCACCTTCTTCGCCAGCTCTTCCGCAGCCCGTTCCACCATTTCCACATCCCCCAGGATTACGAACCCTGCAATCGCAAGGCTGTCGGAAATGTTCAGTACAGGCAGCTGCCGGGTCAGGCCCGCTACCTTCAGTTCATAAAAACGATCTGCCACCCTGATTACCCCCTTATGGTTTCCCCAGTCATTTAATCCTCATAAAAGGGCGCACCGCCGCTTTACGTTGGCACGCCCCTACGGTTTCTCTAAAAGATCTTCCTTATAAATCGTTGGTCATCCGGGGCGGCATACTCCATTCTACCAATACCCCCGTATTGAGCCATAACCGGGTCAGGACTTCTTTGCATTCTTCCCAGCTGTTTTTGGCGTCCACCGTCACAGGGGCAAAATGGTAGGTGCATTCCCCGTTGGGCACTTCCTGAGTATGGGGTTGGGCTAAATAGTCCCGGACCTTCTGAGCAGCCTCTTCTGCGTCAGGAACAAACACCGTGATTTCTTTCGTCTCGTCATTATAATCCAGATACCCGTAATGGCCCTGGTAGTTTAAGGTAACACTATGAATTGCCATGATTCATCCAGCACTCCTCTTCCGTAGTGCCACCATTATATCATAAATCCTCTTCCTTATGGTACATGGGTTTCAGTTTCTGCTCCATGGGCATCACTTTCTTAGGCGCATTGTCCATAGCCCGTTTCATGAGAGCGGCCTGGACGCTGAATTTCTGACGGCCGTGAGGATAAGCCCTGCGGTACGTGCCGTTGCTGAGCATAATATGGGCACCCACATTGTCTTTCAGGCACCAATCCATGAATTCCTTGATCCGGGCTATATGTTCCGTCCGTTCCACAGGGAACAGCAATTCTACCCGTTCGTTCAGGTTCCGGGGCATCATATCGGCAGAGGACAGGTACAGTTCTTCGTTGCCGTTATTGGCAAAGTAGTATACCCGGCTGTGTTCCAGGAACCGGCCTACGATGGAGCGGACCGTGATATTTTCGCTGACGCCCTTGATGCCCGGACGCAGGCCGCAGATGCCGCGGACAACCAGGTCGATCTTCACGCCGGCCTGGGAAGCTTCGTAGAATTTCCGGATAACGGGCTGGTCGATGAGGGAGTTCATCTTAGCCGCAATGTAGCCCGTGCCTCCGTCTTTGACGTTGGCGATTTCCCGGTCGATAAGTTCGTAAATCTTTTCCCGCAGGCCGATAGGCGCCATGGCCAGTTTATTCATGACAGGCGGTTCGGAGTAGCCGCTGAGCACATTGAAGAACGCGGAAGCATCGGCACCGTACAGGTCATTGGCCGTCAGCAGGCCCAGGTCCGTGTACAGTTTTGCCGTCTTGTCGTTGTAGTTGCCGGTGCCCAGGTGCACATACCGTTTGATACCGTCGTCTTCCTTGCGGACGATGAGGATGATCTTGGAGTGGGTCTTCAGGCCCATGAGGCCGTAGATTACGTGGCAGCCGGCCTTTTCCAGGCGGCGGGCCCACACGATATTGTTCTCTTCATCGAACCGGGCCTTCAGTTCCACCAGGGCCGTTACCTGCTTGCCGTTTTCTGCTGCCTTGGCCAGGGAGGCTACCAGGGGAGAGTTGCCGCTGACCCGGTACAGGGTCTGCTTGATAGCCAGCACTTTGGGATCTTCTGCAGCTGCAGCCAGCAGTTTCACAATGGGATCGAAGCTTTCATAGGGGTGGTGCAGCAGGATGTCGTGTTCCTTGATCTTATCAAACAGATTGTCGTAATCCGGCAGTTCTTCCGGCTGCTGGTTGACGTACGGCGTGTATTTCCATTGGTCGAAGTCCGGCAGGTCGATGAACCGGAATAAGAAGGTCAGGTCCAAAGGCCCCTGGATTTCGTACACGTCTCTGGGCTTCAGTTCCAGGTTCTTCACCAGGAAATCCTTCAGGTACTTATCGTCCGTGGTGTTGATTTCCAGCCGGACCGCATCCCCTCTCTGGCGCTTGCGCAGGGACCGTTCGATTTCCTTCATCAGGTCCTCGGTAGCATCGTCGTCCAGCTCCAGGTCCGCATTCCGGGTGATCCGGAAGGGCACCATGTCTACAATTTCCAGGCCCTTGAACAGGTCATGGCAGTGTTCCATAATCAGGTCTTCCAGGAACACGAAGGTCCGTTCGTCCTTTTCCCCTTCCAAAGGAATGAGCCGGGGCAGCACG
The DNA here is from genome assembly GCA_900314165.1 of uncultured Acidaminococcus sp. The sequence continues at coordinate 7,676 of OMUE01000061.1, read as the reverse complement.
GAGGGCACCTGTACGAAGGCTACCTTCTGCTCCCCTTTCTTCGTGCGCAGTTCCACAGCCAGGTTCAGGGATTTGTTAGCCAAAAACGGGAAGGGACGGGCCGCGTCGATAGCCATAGGAGTCAGCACCGGGAACACCGTGTCCTGGTAATACTGCTCCAGGTCCTGCCGCTGCTGTTCATTGGCATCCTTAACCCGGCAGAAGGACACGCCGTATTTGTTCAGTTCGTTTAACAGGGCGAAGAAGTATCTGTATTTCAGCTTCATCTCGCTGTGGGCAGCCTGGGAAATCTGCTTCAGCTGTTCTTCCGCATCAAGGCCTGCGGCATCCACTTTTTTCACGCCGGCGGCCAGCTGCTCGATGAGGCCTGCCACCCGGACCATGAAGAATTCATCCAGGTTCGAAGCGGAAATAGCTACAAACCGCATCCGTTCCAGCAGGGGCACGGTCCGCACTCCGGCTTCCCGCAGTACCCGCAGGTTGAACTTCAGCCAGCTTAATTCCCGATTGACGTAGTATTTCGGATTATTTAAATCTATAGTCATTGTGTATGCTCCTTATGCTTTTACTCTGCTTTTTCCAGGACAGGATGGATACCGAAGGCTTCTTCAAAGAAGTCACACCGTTTTTCGAAAGTCCATTCTTCCAGATCCAGGCGCTGTCTGCTCTTAGCCTTGATCTTTAGCTCTTCCCCTTTCAGGGTGATCTTGCAATCCTGGATCTTCTGCTGGCCGCTGACGTCCATGGAGTCTGCCAGCCGCAGGATGGCCGCCAGCTTGGCAACGAGAGGCGTAAATTTCCCGTCAAAATCCAAGGGCTCAGAGCCCTGCAGTTCCGGCCGGTCCAGAGTGTACAGGTAGGAAATCTGGCCGATTGCCAGGCATTCCTCATCGCTGAAGCCCAGAATGTCCGCGGACCGGATTAGGTAATAGTTGATTACATCGTAGCTGCGCAGGGATACGAATTTGCCGATATTATGCAGATAAGCCGCTGCCCGCAGCAGGATTCGGGCTTTCCGGTCCATGCCCTGGGACGAGGCCAGGGTATCGAACAACCGGCAAGCCATCTGTTCCACCCAGGCTGCGTGGACGGCATCGTAATGGAACCGGGCCCCGATGCTGCGGACCAGGCTCATGCGCAAGACCAGCATAGCTTCCAGGAACGGGTCGTCCGTTTTCCGGGCAATGTACAGGTATTTCATGCCGTCGATGAACCGGTCTACCGGCAGCACCACTTTCTTAGCCTTGGACATAGCCATCAGCTGTTCACACAGGATCACGGCAGAAAAAGCGATTTCTGTCTCTTCTACGGAGAAGTTGAACACCTTGCTGATCTGGTTGTCCGTATAGGCCTGAACCGTTTTGTATAGAACATCCACTTCCTTAGCTGTAAAGGAGGGATCCTTGCGCTTGCCACATTTTTTCTGCAGCATATCCAGCAAGACCTGGCTTTCCGTACCGGTCAGTACGAGAGCTTCCATAGTTGTGCCTGCCAGCTCCTGGGTAACAGGGATCAGAGAGGCCTGGATGTATTCCGTCAGGGCATCGTCAAAATGGGCACTGGACCGTTCGTTCCGGGTAAATTGTTCCCGCATCCGCACCAATCCTACATGCAGGTTCTGCTGGAAGCAGATTTTCCGGTCCTTCAGGTAGGTAAGCCCCAGGCCCCCGGAGGAAATATCCGCCAGCAGCAAGCCCTCTTTCGGCAGGCTCTTCTGGTCCTGGACACCCCAGGTGCGCACCAGCGCCGCCATCTTCGTATAGATTTCCTGGGACATGTTCACTACTTCGATTTTGAAGCCCGTTTTCACGGAAACCTGGTCCAGGAAGTACTGTTGGTTTTCGGCTTCCCGGATGGCGGTAGTAGCCTGGAGCACGTAGTCCCTGACTCCATACTCCCGCATCATCTTCCGGTAGCCTTTCAAAATATCCACGATCTGCAGCATGGTACTGAAGGAAATCTTCCGGGTCTTGAAGGTTTCTTCGCCCAGTTTTACCTTTCGCCGGACTTCATCCAGGATACGGATTTCAGACAGGCCGGTGTACTCAATAATCTGCATGGTGATGTTTTCGGATCCAAGGTGGATCACCGCTGCTGAACTTAATTTCTTTCTAACCATATTGCCTCCTGTTTTTATGCGTTGTTATCACTTGATTAATCATTAACATATATAGATAAATCGTGTTATACTAATAACCTAAGTTTAACACTAAAAATATAAGAAAGACAGTTGTTACTGGCTCGCAGTATTGGGGGATACTATGAAACGAATCGCTATCATCGACGTTGGTTCTAACTCGGCACGTCTGGTCATCATGGAAGTCCATGAGTCCAAGGCCTGCAACCTGATTTATAATCAGAAGGACCCTTTGCGGCTGGCCCTGAAGACAGATAAAAAGGGCTATCTGACGGACGAAGCCTTTACTACGACCATCACCTGCATGAAGAATTTTGCCTCCATGTGCAAAATCTTCAAAGTGGATGAAACCATTGCCGTAGCCACTGCTGCCATGCGGAATGCGCCCAACGGGGGCAAGCTGGCCAAGGCGGCTTCAGAAGCCTCCGGCATCCAACTGGAGATTATCTCCGGCAAAACGGAAGCCTTCCTGAGCTATCTGGGCGTCATCAACACCATCGACGAAAAAGACTGCCTGATCTTCGACTTGGGCGGTGCTTCTACGGAAGTCATCCTGGTAAAAGACCGGAAACTGGTGGATTCTATTTCCCTGCCCATTGGCTGCGTGAACACCACGAAGATGTTCAAGCTGAACAACATCGTGGACGAAGCCTCTTTAGCCAAGATGCGCAAGGCCATTGACCAGCAGATGGACAAAGCCCCCTGGCTGGTGGACTGCAAGCTGCCTCTGATCGGCGTAGGCGGCACGGCCCGTTCCGTAGGCAAGATTGAAGAAAAGCGGACGAAATATTTTACGTCCAAACTGCATAATTTCCAATACCCCATTAACAACTTCAAAGAATGGTATAAGACCCTGTCCGGCACCACGCTGGCAGCCCGCCGGCGCATTCCCGGCCTGTCCACGGACCGGGCGGACGTCATCATCGCCGGTGCCTCCATCATCAAGGCCCTGGCGGACAGAAGCAATACGAACCGCCTCATTATTTCCGGCTGCGGTTTGCGGGAAGGGCTCCTGAGCCAATACCTGCATCAGCATACGGATCTGCCCCTCATCAATCCCGATATCCTCCAGAGCAGCCGCAACACCCTGGTGCACCTGTATGCGCCGGACGAAGACCATGCCCGGCTGGTATCCAAGTTCGCGGTCCAGATGTTCAAAGGGTTCCAATCCCTGCACAAGCTGGACGCCAAGCGCTGGCTGCCTCTGTTGGAAACGGCTGGCCTGCTGCACGATACCGGCATCTCCATCAACTTCTACAACCACACCCGACACACAGGCTACCTGGTAGAAAACAGCCGGCTGTTCGGGCTCAGTCACCTGGATGTGGTCTATACGGCCATAATCGCCGCCTGGCACAACGGAGTGAACCGGAACTACCTGCGCAATAAGCCCTACCGGAAACTCATCTCAGAAGCGGATTTAGCAGCTCTCAGCAAGGCTGCCCTGATGGTAGCTTTGGCAGAATGCCTGGATTATACCCAGACCGGCGTCGTAGAAGCCATAGAGCCTTCCGTCCACGACGGCATGGCCATCCTGGCCATCACCGCCAGCCAAACCCCTGCCGTAGAACTCCATCAGCTGCAGTCCATGAATAAGTGGTTCCACAAGGAACTGGGCCTGCCCCTGACAGTGTTCATCCGGGAGAAAGTCATTGTGAAGGAATAACGCCTCTTCACTTTTCACTCTTCGCTTACAACCTTGGCTATATACCTTTCCAGCGCCTGCATATAGGCCCTGCCCAGGCGGCTCAGATGAGCCTGCTTGTGGGTAATGGTGCCGATGTGCATGGCGCCTTCTTCATTTAAGGGCACGGCGATGATGCTCTCCCCGTTCAGTTTCTGGTCGATCACCCCGCTGCACACGGTATAGCCGTTAAGTCCGATGAGCAGGTTAAACAGTGTGGCCCGGTCCGTGACCCGGATATTCTTGGAACGGATCATAGTACTGAAAATTTCTTCCGAGAAATAGAAGGCGTTGTGCTCTCCCTGGACATAGGACAGGTAGGGATAGGGGGCCAGGTCTTCCATGGAAATGACGCTGCGGTCAGCCAGCGGATGGGACGCATTCAGAAACACGTGGGGCTTTGCCACAAACAGTTCCTGGAAGATCAGGTCGTTGGCCTTGAACAACTTCTGCAGCACGGCCTTGTTGAAATCGTTATAGTACAGGATGCCAATCTCGCTGCGCATATGGGCCACGTCGTCTATGATCTTGTAGGTCTGGGTTTCCTGCAGGCTGAAATCGTAGGTGTCGCCCCCATATTCCTTAATCAGATCCACAAATGCATTGACCGCAAAGGAATAATGCTGGGTGGACACAGTGAACTCCTGCTTCCCTCCTGATGTGTTCTTGTACCGGGATTCCAGCAGGTCCGCCTGTTCCAAAACCTGACGGGCATAGCCCAGGAAGATTTCCCCTTCCCGGGACAGACTGACCCCTTTGTTCGTCCGGTCAAAGATCTGGATCCCCATTTCCCGTTCCAGTTCCCGGACCATCTTCGTCAGGCTAGGCTGGGATACAAATAATTCCTTGGCGGCACCGCTGAGCGTGCCCGCCTCTGCAATTGCCACGATATAGCGCAGCTGTTGTAAAGTCATACTCTGCCTCGTTTCTACACGGATAATACTTATACCTACTTATATCATACCTTAATTTTAAGGAATTTCGAATAATTTTCTTCAGTACACCCCCACCACCGGCTACGCCGGTGGTGGAGGTGTATCCTTGTCCTTACAAATACGGCGCAATGTCCTTCCGCCGCAGGAGCCACAGGGGCAAGGCACCGCCAACGGTGCCGATGACCACCAGTAAAATCGGTGCCACGGCCCCCTGCCACATAGGTGCCATACTCAGGTGCACAGCCGTCTGCTGATGCAGGCCCCAGAAGGCCAGAGTACTGCCGCCCCAGCCGGCCAGCCAGCCCAGCATACTGCCGGTCAGAAGCAACAGGAACTGCTCCAGGAGCAGCAGCTTGCGCACCGTGGCAGGCTCTGCCCCCAATGCCTGCAGGATGGCCCATTCTTCCATACGGCTGGTACCATCCCAATACAGAGCCAAAAGAGTCATAAGCACAGCTGTGGCCACAAGGCCTCCGGACAGGATGACCCAGAAGGACTTACTCTGGCCCGCCATAGCATACAGGGAAATCAGGCTCTGGGCCGGGAAAATCAGCTGGGTAGGACTCTGTTTCCGGCGCTGCCACTGGCTCAGCAGCTGCATGGCCTGGCCATAGCCTACAGGATGCACCAGGATGGTTGTCACATCCCCTTTTTCCGTCAGCCCATGATCATGGTCCTGTGCGCCCATGCCTTTTGCCTGAGCGCTGTGGGCCTCCCACACATCCTCTATAGGAATCAGGATACTGCTGTCATAAGGCCCTTCCACGCTTTTGAGGATGCCCACCACCTTGTAAGGATGGTTGTGCTTGTGGCCTTTTTCCACGAAGCCATGGTTGGACTGGAACGTATCCCCCAGCTTCAGGCCTGTCAGCTTGGCCGTTTCGGCCCCGATCACCGCTTCTCTATGGCTGGTAAAAGCCCGGCCCTGAGCCGGTACCAGCCAGGGCCGTTTGTCCCCGGGCACTACATAGCTGAAAATTTCTTTTTCCGTACCGCAGATGCGGAAGCCCCGGTAACTGTCCCCGAATGCCATGGGCAGTACCAGGTCGGCTTTTCCCGTATGGCGCAGCACATCCACTTCACTATAGGGTACGTTGCCAATGGGCCGGTCCTTCAGAAAAATCGTATTAATGACCAGCTGATACGGAGACCCTTTGGCTCCTGCCAGGATGGGGAACGGTGCCGCTGCCCGGTTCAGGCCCTGGTACAAGCCTCCGGCCAGCTGGGTCACAAAGACGGGCAAAGCACAGGCCGCTGCTGTCAGAAGCAGCAGCAGGCCATAACGCAAAGGCCGGCGGATCAGGGAAAGCACGGCTAATTTCCACATGACAGGCCACCTTCCTTCCGCAGGGTCAGCCGTTTGGAAAACCGTTCCTGGACCGCAGGATCATGGCTGGCACATAGCAGCATACAATGGGACTGCTGCTGATAAGCCAGCAGCAGGTCCAGTACGTTGCGGCTGTTAGCTCCATCAAGGCTGGCCGTCGGCTCGTCCGCCAACACCAGCTCCGGCTGCCGGATCAGGGCTCTTACCAAAGAAGCTCTCTGGCGTTCTCCGCCGCTGAGTTTTCCCGGGACCCGGTCTGCATAGCCGGCCAGGCCCACCTTTTCCAGCCACTCTGCTATGTCAGTGGCCGTTACCTGCCATCCTGCCATAGCAGCGGACAACCGGATATTTTCCCCGATGGTCAGGAAAGGCAGCAGCTTCGGTTCCTGGAAAATATACCCCAGATGCTTAGCCCGCCAGCGGGCTTTTTCGGTCTGGGACAGGCCCGTCACAGACACGTTCCCGATGGTAATGGACCCCCGGGAGGGCTGCAGCAGCCCGGAAATGCAGTGGAACAGCGTGATCTTGCCGCTGCCGCTGGGCCCTGTGACCCCGCAGGCTTCCCCATCGCCCAGCCGGAACTCCGGCAGGCTGAGCCCTCTGACCACAGTCCCGTCCCCTTCCCGGTATTCACATATGAGATTGTTGATGGATAACATAGTAATGCTCCTTTGCCTGGAGTAGTGGGCTAGTTGCTAGTGGGCTAGTGGTGCCCTGCACGCCCCCACCACCATCGGCTTCGCGATGGTTCCCCGCCCCCAGAGGGGGCCGGATTCATTTCTTCCTTGCCCGCCGCAGGCGCCTCTTCGCTCTTCGCTTTTCGCTCTTTGCTTGCTAAGGAAGTGCAGTGCACTGCCCAGGCTCCACACATACAAAAACAAGGAAATGCCACAATACTGCAGCATCCCCTTGGATTTGTTACTGACTTACGTCGTCTGCGATGATCCGCAGCTGGCTTACAAAGCCCGTTTCATCATCAATCTGGCTGCCCAGCTCCAATGTGCCGGTTACCGTAATCGGAGTATCGTAGGGCAGCGCCGTTACCGGCTCACTGACCTTCACCACCACGATGTTGTCCGGCCAGTCCGCATCCGTGGAGCAGAACGGGCACACGGACATGGGCACTTCTGTCAGCACGAAGAAACGGATTGTGGGAGTCAGCGGCGGGGCCATGTACCCCGTCATGGTTACGGTGCCTCCCTCCAGGGACTTTGTTTTGTCCGAGAACGTCAGTCCCTGAGAAGAATAGCCACTGTACAATTCGTCAAAGCTGAGTCCGGCAGCTGCTGCCAGGGAACAGGTCATTCCCAACAGCAGCAGTGCCAGTACCAGCCCCCGCCTGAGCCACCGCATGTCAGTTCTTGTCCTTGGTCAGGTTGTATTTCGTCTTCGTAGCGTCGATGCCCAGAGCCCGCATCATACCGAAGAACACTTCCGTGTTGTCCATCACACCCTTGAAGTATTCAGAACCAGGGCCGCCGGCGTTCAGCAGGATATCGTCAGCGCTGTGGCATTCCTGGGATTCTGCAGTAGGAGTCGTAGCATGCATCAGGATAGCAGGATCTCCTTCGTGGATTCTTGCAGGGTTAGCCT
>OMUE01000026.1 GCA_900314165.1 uncultured Acidaminococcus sp. | reverse complement strand
CTATAATGAGGCACAGATGATGAACCAACATCATTGAATGAATCCTGGTTATAGGACTGACATGGATAAGAGGAGATACAAATGGATAACTTCAGCTTACAAAAACCTTTGAATATGGCACCTACCGGTATTGCTACGTTTGCCAAAAGCGACATGGCTACGGACATCTACCACCTGAATGCAGATATTGCTGTATTGGGAGCTCCCTTTGACCTGGCTATCCAAGGCCGTACGGGCTGCCGCCTGGGGCCCAGAGGCATCCGTCTTGGTTCTACCCGGTTTACATATAAAAAAGGCGGCACCTATGATTCCGAACGGAAGGAATTCTATATGGACAAGGATAAATGGCGCGTGGTAGACTGTGGTGACGCTGATTACATCCCTGGCGATCTGGCCGGCACTATGGCTAACCTGCGGGAAGCCGTCCGCATCATCCAAAAACAGGGTGCTATGCCCGTAGTGTTAGGCGGCGACTGCGCTGTGGACTTTCCTGTGCTGCAGGGCATGGAAGGCATCGGCAAGTTCGACATTATTCACATCGACTCCCATCTGGACTGGACGAAGCCTTTGGATGGACAGAAATATTTCAATGGATCCCCTATGCGGAATGCGGCTACGCTGCCCTATGTAGGACGGATCCTGCATCTGGGCATCCGGGGTATCGGCAGCAGCGGTCCGGAAGATTTTGCAGAAGCTGAGGCTCATGGGGATAAGATTTATTCCGTACGGGATGTGAGACGGAAGGGCATTGAAGCCATCCTGGATGCATTCCAGCCCAGCCGGCAATGCGTCCTGTGCTTCGATATCGACGCCATGGATGCAGTATATGCTCCCGCTACTGGTTCTCCCATGTTTGGCGGGTTCAATTATGATGATGCTGTGGATATGCTGGAAGCGATTGCCAACCGGACTGAAATGCGGGGCATGGTGCTGACAGAAGTGGCACCTCCTTTTGATGATGTAGGCGGCACCACCGGTTACCTGGCAGCCCGGCTGATCTCTGATATGCTGGGTTTTGCTACGAAAGCAAAGGAAGTCAAAGCGAAAAATGAACGGAGAACTGCGTAAGAACCATCCAGGTCAGTGGCTGACCGTCATAGGCTTCTGCGTGGCCATGGAGGTCATCCTGGCCCGCTTCTTATCCATCCATACCTGGAATCTGAAAATCGGCTTCAGCTTCCTGCCGGTAGTAGCTGCCGCCTGGTGGGGCGGACCTCTGGCAGGTGGCTTGACCGGCATGATGGGGGATATCATCGGGGCTACACTGTTTCCGGTAGGACCCTTTTTCCCGGGCTTTACGGTTTCCTCGTTCCTGGACGGACTTATCTATGGCTTGTTCCTACGGGGCAACGTGACGAAGATGAAAATCCTGGGAGCCGTGCTGACTACCCAGCTGGGTATCAGCCTGCTGCTGAATACGTTCTGGTTGACGGTGCTGTTCCACGTTTCCCTGGAAAAACTGCTGTACCTGCGCCTGTTCCAGTGTGGTGTAGGGATCGTTACTAAGACAGTAATCCTGTGGATTGTCCTGCCCGTTCTGACGAGAAGGATCGGAAGGGCTGTAAAATAGAAGAATGATAAGCTGTAAGAATGGGATTGTGATATACTCATTGTTACAGCTTATTTGTTTTTTACTACATTACTATAAATATGGTATAATAGGTTAGTATTGCAAAAACATGTATGGGTAAAATGTTACGAATTCACGATTAAATTCGTTTTGTTAATCAGGAGTGGTATTATGACAGAAATCAGACCTTTTGCGGCCCTCCGTCCGATTCCGGAGCTGGTCAGCCAGATAGCTGAATTGCCCTACGACGTCATGAATACGGCAGAGGCCCGGGAAATCCTGAAAAAGAATCCCCTGAGCTTTGTCCGGGTGTCCCGGGCGGAAGCGGATCTGCCTGAAACAATTTCCGAAACCGATGAACAGGTTTATGCCAAGGCAAAAGAAAACCTGGAGGACTATATCCAAAAGGGCCAGCTGAAGCAGGATCCTGCTCCTTACTACTATATTTACCGGCAGCAGATGGGGGCTTCCATCCAGATCGGCCTGGTGGCTGTTACGTCCCTGAAGGAGTACAAGGATGGCCTGATTCGACGCCATGAAACGACCCGTCCCCTGAAGAAGACGGACCGGAGCCGGCACATCATGGCTACGAAAGCCCAGACGGGGCCTGTTTTCCTGGCTTACCGGAGCAAGGGCCTGCTGACGGCTCTCCTCATGGAGTACATGGGCAATCATACGCCTGTCTACGATTTCACCGGGGACGATGGCATCCGCCATACGTTGTACGTCATCAGTGAAATCCTGAAGATCCAGGAAATTACCCGCCTGTTCCAGCAGGTGTCCGAGCTGTATATTGCCGATGGCCACAACCGCTGTGCAGCAGCCCTGGAAGTGGCAGAAGAGCTGGCCAAACGGCCGAATCAGACCGGCAAGGAACAATATAATTACGTGCTCAGCGTCATTTTCCCGGAAAATATGCTGCACATCCTGGCTTACAACCGGGTGGTGCGGGATTTGAACGGACTGACGGAGCAGGAATTTTTGGCCAAAGTAGCTGAGAAATTCCAGATAGAAAAGGTGGAACGGCCTGTGAATCCGTCGAAACGGCACATGTTCGGCATGTACCTGGGCGGCCAGTGGTACAGGCTGACCGCGTTACCCGAAGCCTTTGATGCAGCGGATCCTGTGGCCAGCATCGATGTAAGCATCCTGCAGGACAACCTGCTGGTGCCCGTGTTGGGTATCGGAGATCCTAAAGCAGATCCCCGGCTGGGCTTTGTTGGCGGCAACAAGGGCGTGAAGGCCCTGGCAGAAACCGTGGATAATGGAGATAATACAGTGGCTTTTGCCCTCTATCCTACGGCTATGGAGCAATTGATGAAAGTGGCGGATGCGGGTCTCGTTATGCCGGCCCAATCCACCTGGTTTGAACCAAAACTGAGAGATGCCTTGACAGTACATTTAATAGGAGATGAACAAGATGGGAAGAGTTTATAATTTTGGTGCAGGTCCTTCCATGATGCCTTTGGAAGTCTTGGAACAAGCACAGAGAGAATTGTTGGATTATCAGGGCTGCGGCATGTCCATGCTGGAAATCAGCCACCGGAATCCGCTGTTTGCCAAGGTCAACGAAGAAGCTCAGGAAGATATCAAAAAACTGCTGGGCATGGATGACAGCTGGGTGGTCATGTTCATGGGCGGCGGCGCTACGCTGCAGTTCTCCATGGTGCCTATGAATTTCCTGACCCCGGGCAAAGTGGGGGCCTATGCCATTACCAGCAGCTTCTCTGAAAAAGCAATCAAGGAAGCAAAGAAGGTGGGCGATGCAGTAGAAGTCTTTACCAGCAAGGCCACGGGCCTGGACCGGGTGCCTCTGCCGGAAGAACTGGAACTGCCGGACAATGCAGCCTACCTGCACATTACGGGCAACAATACCATTGAAGGCACGGAATACCACGAATATCCGGACACCGGGGACATTCCCCTCATTGCGGACCTGTCCTCCGATATCCTGAGCAAGCCCATTCCTGTGGAAAAATTCTCCCTGATCTACAACGGTGCCCAGAAAAATATCGGTCCTGCCGGCGTAGTGGTGGTCATGGCCAAAAAGGATTTCATCAAAGGCCGGGACAAAAACCTGCCCATTATGATGAACTATGAAACGTATATGGACCATGATTCCCTGTACAACACGCCTCCTGTATTCGGCGTGTACATGGTAGGCCTGATGGCTAAGTGGCTGCTGGGTCAGGGCGGTCTGGCAGAGGTCCAGAAACACAATATTGTGAAGGCTAAGGTTGTGTACGATGCCCTGGATGCCCATCCGGACTTCTACAAACCTCATGCCCAGATTGAAAGCCGTTCCCTCATGAACGTGACATTCAACCTGCCTACGAAGGAACTGGAAGCGAAATTCGCTGCCGAAGGCGCTGCTCAGGGCCTCGTCAGCCTGAAGGGCCACCGTTCCATCGGTGGAATCCGGGCCTCCATCTACAACGCCATGCCTCTGGCCGGTTGCGAAGCCCTGGCCAACTACATGGAAGATTTCTATCAGAAGAATAAATAGTGAGCTAGCGTGCTAGTGAGCTAGTGACTGGCTGCACTAACCCGTAGGGGCGCCCCAACCGTAGGGCGGTGCGCCCGCTATCATACACGAAGAAACGTAATCCGAAAGCATGGCTGACGGAGAACTAATCGGAATGTCCTGATTTGCCTGCAAAGTGTATCTGCGCAGAAAATCACCTTAGTTCTTTATCCTGTGCTATTCGGCACAGGATTTTTTTTATCCGGGAGGACTTATGCTGAAACTTGCAATATACGGAAAGGGTGGTATCGGCAAATCCACCATGACCAGCAATCTGGCTGCGGCATTTGCCTATCTGGGAAAGCGGGTCATCCAGATCGGCTGCGATCCCAAGGCGGATTCCACGTTCAACTTGCTGGGGGGCAAGCCCCTGGCACCGGTTATGAACTACCTGCGGGAGCACGATGAAGAACCGGAATCCATTGAAGCCATTTCCCGGGTGGGCTACGGCGGCGTCCTCTGCCTGGAAACCGGAGGCCCTACACCCGGACTGGGCTGTGCTGGCCGGGGCATTATTGCTACGTTTGCCCTGCTGGAGGACTTGGGCCTCTTTGATCACTATCAGCCCGATGTGGTGCTATACGACGTGCTGGGGGACGTGGTGTGCGGCGGCTTTGCGGCGCCTATCCGGGAGGGCTATGCGGATCAGGTCCTTATCGTTACCTCTGGGGAGAAGATGGCCCTGTATGCGGCCAACAACATCTACACGGCCGTCCAGAATTTCGCGGATCGCAGCTATGCCACTGTGCGGGGCATTTTGCTGAACCGGCGGAACGTCCCTGGGGAAGAGGAGAAGGTCCGGACCTTCGCAGATCAACGGGGACTGGAAATCGTAGGGGATTTTCCCCGCAGCGATGACATTAACCGCAGTGAAGAGCAGGGAAAGACGGTGATCGAGGTGGACCCAAATCTGCCCATCAGCCGGCTGTTCCTGGCCCTGGCCCGGAAGCTGGCAGTAGAGGAGGGCAGCCATGAAACGTGAAGCCTACAGTATATCTGTGAAGGAACTGGCAGAGCTGGGACCGGACAAGGTGCCGAACGAACTGGTTTCTGCCAAACATCTCATCTACAATTCTCCGGCGGCTCTGGCTTTCAATTCTCCCGGGGCTGAGGGCTTCGGGGTAAAGCGGGCGGCGTTGTGCATTCCCGGCTCCGTCATGCTGCTCATCGGACCGGACTGTTGCGGCCGCAATACGTCGTTTTTGAACGCCCCTGAGGGCTACGGAAACCGGTTCTTCTATTACAGTATGGACGAAACGGACATTGTGACGGGACGTCACCTGACCCTGATTCCCCAGGCAGTATCGGAGATTCTGGCGTGCCTGCCGGAGAGGCCCAGCGTGGTCATCCTGTGCGTCACCTGTGTGGACGCGTTGCTGGGCACGGATATGGACCGGGTGTGCCGGAAGGCGGCGGAAGCCTGCCACATCCCCGTGGTGCCCTGCTACATGTACGCTCTGACTCGGGAAGGGCGGAAGCCTCCCATGGTGGACGTGCGCTGTACTATCTATTCCCTGTTGGAAAAGCAGGAACGGGACAGCCGGACCGTGAATATCCTGGGATACTTTGCACCCCTGCGCCCTACCAGCGAACTGTACGATATCCTGCGTCAGCTGGGCCTGCGGCACATCAACGAGGTGTCCCGCTGTCAGAGTTTTGCAGAATACAAGGCTATGAGCCGGGCTAATTTCAACCTATTGTTGTACCCTGATGTGCGTCTGGCGGCTCAGGCCATGGAGGAGAAACTGGGGATTCCCAGCATAGAGCTGACCCGGCTGTACCAGGTGGACAAGATTCACAACCAATATCTGGCTTTGGCTCAGGTTTTGGGAGGCACCATCGACGACGGCAAGTGGCTGGCAGAAACCCGCAGCCTGGTGCGGCGGACCCGGGAGCGCTATGCCGGCACAAGGATAGCCATCGGGGAAACGGTGAATGGCAGTCCCTTCGAGCTGGCCCTGGCCCTGACCCGGTTTGGGTTCCGGGTCGTCAGCCTGTTTGCCACACCTACGGCGGACCAGTACGCCTGGCTGGACGGCCTGGCGGCTCTGAGTCCGGACACCCGGGTGTATTCCAATCTGTCGCCTACCATGCTGTACTATCGGAACGAGGACCAAGCCGTGGACGTAACCCTGGGGCGGGATGCGGCTTATTATTATCCGGACAGTGCCCACGTCCATTGGAATGAGGACCTGCAGCCTTTTGGCTATGATGGGGTCATGACCCTCTTGCAGGCTCTCGCAGACGCTTTGGAAAGGAGGTCCCGGCCATGAAAGGCTTATGGAAGTATCTGGCTCCCTTTGCTTCGGACCAGTCCGGGGCTACGGCCGTACTGTACGGGTTGGGAGGTCTGGTAGTCATTTGCGATGCCGGGGGCTGTGCCGGCAATATCTGCAGCTTTGACGAGCCCCGCTGGTTCAGTGGGGAACGCAGCGCCGTATTCAGCGCCGGCCTGCGGGAAATCGACGCCATCCTGGGCCGGGACGACCAGCTGGTAGCCAAGGTCCAGGCCGCGGCAGGAGCGGTGGACGCAGATTTTGCTGCCCTTGTAGGAACTCCTGTGCCGGCGGTTATCGGTACGGATTTCCGGGGGTTGGAGCATCTGGCTGAAAAACGGCTGGGACTGCCCGTTGTGGCCATCGACACGACGGGCATGGTCCGGTACGATGCAGGCATAGGGAAGGCTTATAAAGCTCTATTGAAAAAATTTGCCCGGAAGGACGTGACCATAAAGAAAGGAACGGTAAATGTGCTGGGGGCCGTGCCCCTGGACCTGTGCCATCCCGGAGATGAAGATACCCTGGTACCGGCTCTGGAGGCCCAGGGCTGGCAGCAGATCCGCTTGTTCCATTGCTTGGAAGATTATCGGCTGGCCGGGGAGGCAGAACGGAGTATCGCCCTGTCCCCTGCAGGCCTGACGGCGGCCAAATGGCTCCAGACCCGGTTCGGCATTCCCTATGAATGCCGCTACACGGACGTGACAGCTTTGGCGGAGCGCATTGCGGCAGCAACGGCACCGGAGGATTCCATCCTGGTGGTCCATCAATCCGTTGGCGCTTATGCCTTGAAAAAGGCCCTGGAGGTCAGGGGACGGCCGCAAGTGACTACGGCCACCTGGTTCCAACCTCTGCCAGGGGATATAGCGCTAAAGGAAGAGGACGATTTCATTACCTTGGTCCGGAGCCATGGGTTCCGGGCCCTTGCGGCGGACGCCCATCTCTGGCGGGCCGTGCCAGACTTCAGAGGTCTTCTGGTGGACTTTCCCCATTATGCCGTATCCGGGAGGCGATAGCATGGAGACCACTTTGATGGATATCTTCGGCATCGTCCAAGGTGTGGGTTTCCGGCCCTATGTGAGCCGTCTGGCGGCCCGCTTTGGTCTTATGGGTTCTGTCTGCAATAAGGGCTCCTATGTGGAGGTCCTGGTGCAGGGGCTGCGGCGGCAGGCTTTTTGTGAAGCGTTGGTCCGGGAAGCACCACCCCGCTCCGTCATCCTGAAGACCATTGTGCGGCAGGAAGACCAGCCGGCGTTCCCAGATTTCCAAATCGTGGAAAGTGCCCGGCAGAAGGGTCAGATCTTCGTGTCCCCGGACATCGCTATCTGCGACGAATGCAAACGGGAGCTCTTTGACCCCACAAACCGCCGGTATCTGCATCCCTTCATCAACTGTACGGCCTGCGGGCCCCGGCTGACCATCCTGGAGCAGATGCCCTATGACCGGGAACGGACTACCATGAAGGATTTCCCCATGTGCCCCCAGTGCCACGACGAGTATGTGGACCCGGCTACCCGGCGCTATGACGCCCAGCCCTTGTGCTGCAACGACTGCGGTCCGGAGGTGTACATCCTGGACGGGGAGGAACGGGGCCCTGAGGCCATTACAAAGGCCCGGCGCCTCATTGCGTCAGGCCACATCGTAGCCATCAAGGGCATAGGGGGCTTCCATCTGTGCTGCGATGCTACGAATGAAGAGGCTGTCAGGGAACTGCGGTGCCGGAAGAAACGGCCTGTGAAGCCCTTCGCCCTCATGCTGAAGGATCTGGCTGCAGTGAACCGTTACTGCTCGGTGGAGCCGGGGCAGGAAACCCTTTTGGACGGCCACGAAAAGCCCATCCTGCTGCTGGCGAAGAAAGCGGATGGGGGTCTGGCACCCTCTGTTGCTCCGGGTAATCCCCGGGTGGGAGTTATGCTGCCCTATGCGCCGCTGCAGCTGCTGCTGTTTACCTATGTGGACGACGTGGTCATGCCGGACGCCCTGGTTATGACCAGTGCCAACGAATCCGGGGCTCCTATCTGTAGGACGGATGAGGATGCCCGGAAGGAGCTGGCAGGCCTGTGCGACGCCGTGTTGTCCCACAACCGGCGGATCCTGCTGCGGGCCGATGACTCTGTGACGGACTGGTATGAAGGAGCACCCTATATGATCCGCCGCTCCCGGGGCTACGCGCCGCTGCCGTTTTTTGCGGACGGAGGCAAAGGGCAGGTGCTGGCCATAGGCGGTGAGCTGAAGAATGCCTTCTGCCTGACCCGGGACGAACTATTCTACCTGTCGCCCTACGTAGGGGACATGGCAGATGTCCGGACTGTGGAGGCCCTGAAGGAATCCGTGAGACGACTATCTGAACTGCTGGAAATAGAACCAACGGTAGTGGCCTGTGACACCCATCCCCGGTACAATACGGTAGATGTGGCTAAAGAAATGGGACTGTCCGTAGTCCAGGTCCAGCACCATTACGCCCACATCCTGTCCTGTATGGCGGAGAACAACTATCTGGAGCCGGTCATCGGCCTGTCCCTGGATGGGACAGGCTACGGAGATGATGGGACCATCTGGGGCGGCGAGGTTCTGGTGGCCTCTCCCCGATCCTATGAGAGGGTGGCCCATATCCCACCGTTCCTGCAGCTGGGAGGGGACGCCTCCGCCCGGGAAGGTTGGCGTATTGCGGTCAGCATGGTGTACAGCCTGACGAGTCGGGACAAAGAACGGACCCGGACCGTGGTTCAGAAGCTGGGCCTGTGCACGGACCAGCAGCTGGCTGCCCAATTCTTCCTGGCGGACCAGCATGTGAACGGGGTACTGTCCACCAGCGCCGGCCGCCTGTTTGATGCCGTCAGCGCCGTGCTGGGTTTGTGCCACCGGTCCACCTTCGAAGGGGAAGCGGCTATGACATTGCAGTTTGCGGCGGAGGCCTGGCAGGGTCCGAAGGTATCCCTGCTGGCTGAAGAAGACATGACCAAAGGCCTGGCCGCTGCCAGTACGTTATTCCGGCAGCTGGTCCGCCGGGCTCTGGCAGGGGATGACCCACGGGGCCTGGCCTGGGCCTTCCACGATGGCCTGAGCCGGCTCCTGACAGCGACGGCGGTGCAGGTTCGGGAGCAGACGGGCCTTACGGTGACGGCCCTTAGCGGCGGTGTGTTCCAGAACCGCTTGCTGCTGGCTCTGACGGACGAACGGCTGAAAAAGCAGGGCTTTACGGTACTGCGGCACCACCTGGTACCGCCTAACGACGGGGGCCTGGCATTAGGACAGGCACTGTATGCGGCGAGCAGATAAATTCAAACCCGCCACCGGCTTTGCCGGTTCCCCGCCCTTAAAAAGGGCGGACAAAATAAAAAAAGGAGTGATCATCATGTGTGTTGGCTTACCGGCACGGGTGTTAAAAATACAGGATGGCATGGCTCTGGTGGATGCTTCCGGAGCAAAACGGACCATTTCCACGGCTCTTATGGACAAGCTGGATCCGGGGGACTACGTCATGGTTCATGCAGGCATGGCGATTGCGAAAATTACCGACGATGATACATCGGAAACCGATGAAATTTTAGGAGACCTATGATGAAAGAAAATGTCTCAGCCTTAGAGATGATCCGCAGTTACGACGGACCTCCCGTGCGCATTATGGAGGTCTGCGGCACCCATACCCATGAAATCTTCCGCCAGGGCATCCGACAGCTGCTGCCGCCCCAGGTGGACCTGATTTCCGGACCGGGCTGTCCCGTGTGCGTGACACCGGTGGACTTTATAGATGAAGCTGTGTGGCTGGCCCTGAAAAAGGGCGTCACCATCTGCACGTTCGGAGACCTGGTCCGGGTGCCCGGCACGAAGCTGAGCCTGGCAGGAGCCCGCAGTCAGGGCGCCCACGTGGAAGTGGTCTACGCTCCTCTGGATGCCTACGAATATGCTGCGGCCCATAAGGACGAACAGGTGGTCTTTCTGGCCGTGGGCTTTGAAACTACAACGCCGGCCAGCTGCCTGGCGGTGCTGAACGCGGCTCAGGCAGGGCTGTCGAATTTTTCCCTGCTGACGGCCAACAAGACCATGCCCGCAGCCTACGAAGCATTGAAGGACAGCGTGGACGTGTACCTGTACCCGGGCCACGTGAATGCCGTCATGGGCACAGGGATCTGTGAGGCTATGCTGAAGAAAGGGGTATCCGGTGTTATTGCCGGCTTTACGGCCAAAGAACTGCTGACAGCCTTTGCAGTGATTCTGAAGAAATTCCCGGAAGGCAAGCCCTTCTTCGTGAACTGCTATCCCCGTGTGGTAAAGCCTGAGGGCAGCCCTGGCGGCCGGGCCCTGATCCGGAAGGTCATGGAACCCTGTGATGCGGAGTGGCGGGGCCTGGGGGTTATCCCTCAGTCAGGCCTGCAGCTGCGCAAGGAATACGGCGCCTACGACGCCCGGCTGAAATACCATATTCCGGCTATGAACGGCCACAGCAATCCGGCCTGCCGTTGCGGTGACGTGCTGCAGGGACGGTGCAAGCCCCCGGACTGCCCCCTGTTCGGCAAAATCTGCACGCCCCAGCAGCCTGTAGGGGCCTGCATGGTGTCCCACGAGGGTTCCTGCTCGGCTTATTATCTGTATGGAGGTGCAAAGCCATGAACGATGTAGTGACGCTGGCCCATGGGGCCGGAGGCCGCCAGACGGCCGAACTCATAGATCGGGTGTTCAAAGCCCATTTTGCCAATCCCCTGTTTACGGCGGACGATGCAGCTGTGCTGCCCGTGGGTCAGGAACGGCTGGCCTTTACGACGGACGGCTTCATCGTGTCCCCACCGGATTTTCCCGGAGGAAACATCGGCAAACTGAGCATCTGCGGTACGGTAAACGACCTGTCCTGCATGGGAGCAAAACCCTTGTATCTATCCTGTGCCTTTGTCATTGAAGAAGGCTTCCCCCTGGCAAAAGTGGAAGAGTATGCGGCAGCCATGGCAAAGACGGCGGCAGAAGCAGGCGTCCGCATTGTGGCCGGGGATACGAAGGTGGCCGGCAAGGGACAGGTGGACCACCTGTTCATTACCACTACGGGCATCGGCCTGATCCAGGAAGGAATCCACACCTCCGGAGCCCAGGCCAAACCGGGAGATGCTATCATCGTCAGCGGGGATGTGGGACGCCATGGCTGTACCATCCTGCTGGCCAGGAATAATTTCGGCATTGACGCAGAGGTGACCAGCGACTGCGCTCCCCTGTGGGGCACGGTCCAGTCCATGTTCCAGGTGACAAAGGATATCCACGTGATCCGGGATGCTACCCGGGGCGGCGTGGGCACGGTGCTGTACGAAATCGCCGGCCAAAGCCAGGTAGGCATCCATTTGGACAGCCAGGCCATTCCTGTAGACCCTGCTGTGCGGGGCGTCTGCGGCATGCTGGGCCTGGAGCCTCTGTATCTGGCCTGTGAAGGACGGCTGGTGATTTTTGCCCCGGACGCTGAAGCTGAAGCCCTGGTGGCGGCTTTGCGGCAGGGAAAATATTCCCAAAATGCGGCCATCATCGGCCACGTGACAGCGGACCATGCAGGGCAGGTCATCCTAAAGACGGAAATTGGCACAGAAACCCTGTTGCCACAACCTGGAGGGGAATTGCTGCCCAGGATCTGCTGAAAGGAGATGGGCTGATGATTTACGAAAATGAAATCCACCCGGCTCAGGTGCCCTGTTACAACGTCACAACGGATGGAGCGGAAGTCTCCATCGGCAAGGCGGACTTTCCCTATCCGTTCCACATCGGTTTGGAATACGCACCACCGGCCCGGGGCCACTGGACCATTGCTCATTCCCCCATGCTGATTCCGGGGCTCCACGAAATCTACGTGTGCTGCGCCTGCTGCCTCCATGGGGTCGTGCTGTCTGCCGATGAGGTGCCGGAAGGGGCTGGCCGGTTTTCCATGGTCACTGTGACTAACGAGAACGTCATTAAAGGAAATCTGGAGGATATGATGATCGAGGGCATCAGCCAGATCCTTGACGACCTGCCCCAGAAGCCTCGCTGTGTAGAAGCCTTTACCAGCTGCATCCAGCACTTCCTGCACATCGACCTGCACGTGGTCTATGACACCCTGCGCCGGCGCTATCCGGACATCGACTTCATTGACGGCTATATGACACCCACTCTGAACCGCCGCTACGTACCCGACGTATTGGGAAGGCGGCAGCTGCTGCGGGCGGTCCAGCCTTTGCCGAAAAAGCGGGCTGTGAACTACATTGTGAACTACTATCCTGTGGAGTCGGCCTGCGAATTGACGGCTATGCTGAGGAACGCCGGCTATGAGGTCCATGATTTCGCCGCCGCTGAGACCTACGAAGACTATAAACAGTTGGGAGAAGCAACAGCCAACATTTATTTCCTGGACAACAGCCGTCTGGCAGCCAAGGACATGGAGCGGCGCCTGGGGCAGCAGCCTTTGTTCGCACCCTATGCCTATACGTATGACGGCATCCGCCATAGCCTGCAGGTGGTGGCGGACGCCTTGGTCACGGAAATGCCAGACTGTGGGGCCTATGAAGCTTCCATAGAAGCCAAAGCTGCTGAAGCACTAAAAGAAATCGGCACCACGCCCATCGCCATAGACGCTACGGCTACACCACGGCCCTTCAGCCTGGCCCGGTTCCTACTAACACATGGCTTTCATGTGTACGCCATCTATATTGATTTTCCGGCTCAGGCCGAGGAAGAGGACTTCCGGTTTCTGCAGCAGCACTATCCGGAGCTGTCCCTGCGCTCCGTATCTCATTGGAAACGGCGCCTGCTGCCTCGAAATGACAGCCGCCGCTATGGCAAGGTG
Organism: uncultured Acidaminococcus sp.; assembly: GCA_900314165.1. Next base: position 16,610 of record OMUE01000026.1, on the reverse strand, counting down.
CTGGCCATCGGCCAGATGGCAGCGTACTTTGCAGACACAAACTATTTCGTAAACCTGATAGAAAACAGCGGCCTGTGGGGGTATACGGGCCTCCTGACGCTGTTGGACTATATGGCGGCCGCTAACCGCACGGAAAATAAACGGATGAGGGAAATCATCCAAGTAAAAGCCTGGGGGTGTCACGGATGAAACAAGCACAAAGGGTCTTATCCACTTATGCCGTAGATCTGTTCGGCATCGTGTCGGCTTTGTACGAATTAGGTGGCCTGGTGGTTATGCATGATGCGTCGGGCTGCAATTCCACGTACGCTACCCACGACGAGCCCCGTTGGTATGACACGCCCAGCATGGTCTATATTTCCGGCCTCTGTGAAATCGATACGATTCAGGGCAACGACCAGCGGCTCATTGACAATATTGCGGAGGTAGCGGAGGAAGCAAAGCCGGCTTTCATCGCTATCGGGGGCAGCCCCATGCCCAACGCCATAGGTACGGATTTCCGGGCCTTGGAACGGCTCATTTCGAAGCGTACAGGTATTCCTACTATGGGCTTCCGCACAGACGGTATCCACAGCTATCTGCCCGGTGCCGGTGCGGCCTATGGGGAACTGGCCCGGCGGTTTGTGGCACCACCGGAACGGACGCCGGAGCTGCCGGCCAAACGGGTGAATATCCTGGGCCTGACGCCTCTGGATTTTTCTGTGGTGGGTAATGCCACGACCCTGAAGGAACTGCTGCGCGCCAACGGCTTTACCATCCAAAGCGCCTGGTCCATGGGGGATACCCTGGAGCAATTGCGGACGGCGGCCAACGCCGATGTGAACGCGGTAGTGTCCTCTACGGGCTTTTATGCAGCCCAATATTTACAGGAAAAATATGGCATTCCTTATGTAGTAGGTATTCCCATGGGCGGAGCCAGTACGAAGGAATGGCTTGAGGCCCTGCGGCAGGGGGATTCCTCCTATCTCACGGGCCTGACAGGCTGGGAACCTTACCATAAGGCCCAGTATGCCCTGGCAGATCTGAATTCCTGGAAGGTGGACCATCTCTTTGATGGGTCAACCTGTGATATACTAGCTATTGGTGAACCGGTTTGGCTCCTGTCCCTGGGACGGGCTCTGCAGCACCGGAGCATCCGGAACGTCCGGTTGCTCTGTCCTATGGCCGACGGGCCGGAACTGCTGCTGAAGGGCATGGGCATTGCCAGTGTGGAATCCGTCATTGCTGCCGAATGCCGGAAGGCCCGGCGGATTATTGCGGACCCCATCTATGCCCGCCTGATTCCGGAAGCACCGGAGCGCTTTTTGCGGTTTCCTCACGAAGCCTATTCGGGCCGCCATTACCGGCAGGAAATTCCCCTGTTCGTGGGGCCTGCCTTTGACGGTTGGCTGGATGGGAAACTGTAAGAGAGGAGTCATGTATGAAGAAGATTGCAATCTACGGGAAGGGCGGCATAGGCAAGTCCACTACGGCGGCCAACCTGTCGGCAGCCCTGTCGCTGATCGGCAAGCAGGTCATCCAGATCGGCTGCGACCCCAAGGCCGATTCCACGCTGCTGCTGCTCCACGGCCGGCCCGTCATGCCCGTTATGGATTATTACCGGCAATACCTGCAGGGGCCCGATTTCGACCACATGGGGGCCTACGGCTTTGGCAACGTGTTCTGCATAGAGACGGGAGGTCCCACACCGGGCCTGGGCTGTGCAGGCCGGGGCATCATCGCTACCTTCGACCTCATAGAGGAAATGGAAGTGTTTGAGAAGATCCAGCCGGACGTAGTCATCTACGATGTGCTGGGAGACGTGGTCTGCGGCGGCTTCTCCGCTCCCATCCGGGACGGCTATGCGGATGAAATCTACATCGTCACGTCCGGGGAAAAGATGGCCCTGTACGCAGCGGGCAACATTATCAAGGCAGTTGAGAATTTCAAGGACCGGGGTTATGCTCAGGTAAAGGGCATTATCCTGAACCGCCGGAATGTGGACGATGAATACGAACTGGTCCAGGCTTTTGCTGAAAAGCATAACCTGTCCATCGTGGCCGATATCCCCCGGAGCCGGGACATCCAGCGGTTTGAGAATCAGGGGCTGACCGTGGTGGAAGGAGCCCCGGATCTGGCCATCAGCCAGATTTACCGGAATCTGGCCCAACAGATTGTAAAATAGAGTAATAAAGGAGTGAATGCTATGGGGTTGAATGATACACCCTCCGGGGAACGGATCCACATCGGGTTCTTCGGCTGCCGGAACGCCGGCAAATCCAGCGTGGTGAATGCGGTCACCGGGCAGAATCTGGCTATCGTGTCTGACACAAAGGGAACCACTACGGACCCTGTGTACAAGGCCATGGAGCTGCTGCCCCTGGGCCCGGTCATGATCATCGATACCCCAGGCTTTGACGACAGCGGTACCTTAGGGGAGATGCGGGTACGGAAGACAAAGCAGGTACTGAATAAGACGGACATTGCCGTAGTAGTGGTGGATGCGTCTCTGGGCCTCTCCCCGGTGGACCGGGATGTGCTGGCCCTCATCAAGGCCAAAACCATTCCGTACCTGATCGTGTACAATAAAAGCGACCTTTTGGCCAGTGAGCCTGAAGCCAAAGAAGACGAAATCTATGTCAGCGCTTTGCAGGGACGAAATATCAAAGCATTGAAGGAACGGCTGGGAGCCATTGTGCCCCACGAGGAAGGCACGTCGAAGATTGTGGGAGACTTGATCCATCCGGCAGATTTTGTGGTGTTGGTGGTGCCCATCGACAAAGCTGCACCAAAAGGCCGACTGATCCTGCCCCAGCAGCAGACCATCCGGGATATTCTGGAAAGCGATGCTACGGCGGTCGTAGTGAAGGAATACGAGCTGCGGGAGACCCTGGACAACCTGAGCAAGAAACCGGCCCTCGTCATTACGGACAGTCAGGTGTTCGCCAAGGTGTCCGCAGATACACCTCCTGACATTCCCCTGACCTCCTTCTCCATCCTCATGGCCCGGCACAAGGGCTTTTTGGATGCGGCGGTGGCTGGTGTGGCGGCCATTGAAAAGTTGAAAGACGGGGATACGGTGCTTATCGCCGAGGGATGTACCCATCATCGGCAGTGCGACGATATCGGCACCGTGAAGATTCCCCGCTGGCTGCGGAATTATACGGGTCTGGACCTAAAGATTGAGACCACCAGCGGCGCGTCCTTCCCGGACGACCTTTCCAAATATGCCCTCATCATCCACTGTGGCGGCTGCATGCTGAACGCCCGGGAAGTCCGGTACCGCATGAAATGTGCGGCGGACCAAGGCATTCCCTTTACGAATTACGGCATCACCATCGCCTACATGCAGGGCATCCTCCAGCGCAGCGTGTCGGTATTTCCATATCTGGCGGACTTGTTAGAGTAGGAGGTGCCTATGCGGAAGGAACGAGATGCGTTAGGAGAAAAACAGCTGGGGGACGTGCTGTACGGCATCAATACCCAGCGGGCCAAGGAGAATTTCGCTCTGGAGGACCATCCTGTGCGCTGGGAGCTGGTTCGGGCCATGATCCTGGTGAAAAAAGCGGCGGCCCTGACCTATGCGGGCCTGGGAGTTCGGGAAAAGGGCATCTATGAAGCCATTGCAGAGGCCTGTGACGACGTGCTGGCCGGCTACGGCAGGGAAGCTTTTCCTCTGGAGGCTCTCCAAGGAGGTGCGGGCACGTCCCTGAATATGAACGTCAACGAGGTCCTGGCCAATATGGCCCTGGAAAAACTGGGCTACGCCCGGGGCCGTTACGACGTCATCCATCCTTTGGACGACGTGAACCGGGGCCAATCCACGAACGACGTGTGCCCGACGGCCCTGCGCATTGCGGCTATCGGACAGCTGCGGATCCTCAGCGACGGCTGTGCCAAGCTGCAGACGGCCCTGCAGGAACGGGAAAACGAGTACGACGGCGTGAAGAAGCTGGGCCGGACGGAGCTCATGGATGCCGTGCCCATTCGGGCCGGGGAGGAATTCGGAGCCTGGGCCCAGGCCATTGCCCGGGACCGCTGGCGGCTGTACAAGGTGGAAGAACGGCTGCGGCAGGTAGGCTTAGGAGGCACGGCTGTGGGTACCGGGGAAAACGCTGCCCGCAAGTACCGCTTCCGGGTCATCGAGATCCTGCGCCGGCTGACGGACATGGGCCTGGCAACGGCGGAATATCCCATGGACGTGACCCAGAATAACGACGTGTTCGTGGAAGTGTCTGGGCTGTTGAAGGCTCTGGCTACGAACCTGTTTAAGATTGCCAACGACCTGCGGCTCATGAATTCCGGGCCTTATGGGGGCCTTGGAGAAATCCGTCTGGCGGAGCTGCAGCAGGGCAGCAGCATCATGCCCGGAAAAGTGAATCCTGTCATTCCGGAAATGACCATGCAGTGCGCCATGAAGGTCATGGCCAATGACCATGCTATCTGTATGGCAGCAGCCCATGGGGAATTCGAGCTGAACGCATTCTTCCCCCTCATCGCAGACTGCCTGCTGGAAAGCCTCCAGCTGCTGTCTAAGACTGTGGACATCTTCCGGACGAAATGTGTGGAGATCCTGAAAGTAGACGTGGAACAGTGCCAAAAGCATCTGGAGCAGTCCGCTGCCTTTGCCACGGCTTACACGCCAAAGCTGGGCTACGACGTGGTCAGCAAGGTCATCAAGGAAAAAGGCCCGGTCGAGGGCAGGAAAATACTGGACAAAATGCTAAAAGAGCTGTGAAAAAACAGTGAAGAGCGAAGAGTGAAGAGTGAAGAGGCGCCTGCGGCGGGCAAGGAAGTCAGCCATGCTGACAATAAAAAGGAGCTGTGAAAATTTATTTTTTCACAGCTCCTTTTTTAATACCTAGCCCACTAGCAACTAGCCCACTAGCCCCTAATCCCTATACGATTTTCATCGACCAGCCCTCGATGTTCCACACCTGGTCGATCCAGCCTTCGTAGAATTCCGGTTCGTGGGATACGAGAAGCAGCGTGCCCTTGTATTCCTGGAGGGCCCGCTGGAGTTCAGCTTTTGCTTCTACGTCCAGATGGTTCGTGGGTTCGTCCAGTACCAGCAGGTTGGCCGGCCGCTGCATGATCTTGCACAGGCGGACCTTGGCGGCTTCGCCACCGGACAGGGCCGTCATCTTCGTGGTAATGTGGTCGTTAGTGAGACCGCAGGCTGCCAGGGCAGCCCGGACTTCAGAATTGCTCATGCCGGGGTATTCCTGCCACAGCTCTTCCAGGGCTGTATTCTGGTTGCCCTTGGAGCTTTCCTGCTCGAAATACCCTACGGATACGAAGTCACCCCGTTCCACGCTGCCGGCCACAGGGGGAATCATGCCCAAAAGGGTCTTCAATAGAGTGGATTTACCCAGGCCGTTGGTGCCTCTCAGGGCAATCTTCTGGTTCCGTTCAATCTTCAGGTCCACCTGCTTTGTCAAGGGCACGTCGTAGCCCAGCACCAGGTTCGTGGCCGTCAGCACGAAACGGGAAGGAGTCCGGTCTTCCAGGAAGCGGAAGTGGGGTTTCGGCTTCTCTGTGCGCTTTGTCAGCAGTTCCATCTTGTCCAGCTTTTTCTGACGGCTGTTGGCCATGCCCCTCGTGGCAACTCTGGCCTTGTTCCGGGCGATGAAATCCTGTTCCTTCTTGATTTCCGCCTGCTGCCGTTCGTAAGCTGCTTCTTCCTGCCGCCGTTTCAGGGCGGCCATCTCTTCAAATTTTTCGTAATTGCCCGTGTAGCGGTTCAGCTTGAAATTATCCACATGCCAGATTACATTGGTGACGGCGTTCAGGAACGGTACGTCATGGCTGACCACGATGAAAGCGTTCTCGTAACGCTGAAGATAGCCCGTGAGCCAGGTAATGTGCTCCGTGTCCAGGTAGTTTGTGGGTTCGTCCAACAGCAGGATATCCGGATTTTCCAGCAGCAGTTTCGTCAGCAGGACCTTTGTCCGCTGGCCACCGGACAGCTCGTCCACCTTGTGCTCCAGGCCAATGTCTGCCAGGCCCAGGCCTCCGGCAACCTCTTCAATCTTCGTGTCCAGGTTGTAATAGTCCGCTGCCTCCAGCCGATCCTGGATTTCGCCCACCTCCTGCATAAGCCGATTCATTTCCTCTTCATTGGCGGATTCCATTTTTTCGTAGTCCGCCAGCATTTCTTTTTCCTGCTGCACCAGGTCATCAAAAGCCGTGCGCAGGGTTTCCCGGATGGATTTGCCGGGTACCAGCATGGAATGTTGGTCCAGATAGCCCACTTTTGTACGCCGGGCCCAGGTGACCTTGCCAGCGTCCGGGGACAGCTTGCCCGTGATGATGGACATGAATGTGGATTTGCCTTCGCCATTGGCCCCTACCAGAGCCACGTGTTCGCCTTTTTCCAGGCGGAAGGATACGTCGTCAAAGATTTCCCGGCCGCCGTAGCTGTGGGAAAGGTGCGCTACATCCAGTACGCTCATATTATTCTCCTATTCTTCACAGAGTGTTTGCAAATTGAAATGAAATTTAGTATATCATATACTCATCCTTTATCGCAAATTCCTTTCCTATTGACAGAACGAAAAGAATTTGGTAGGATAGATTTACTAAAAGTCAAAAAGTCAAACTCTACACAAAGTGAGGGATGAAGTATGAAAAAAGGTTTGTTGATTGTCTTAGCGATTATCTTACTGCTGGTGGGCTGGATCTTCGGGTCCTATAACGGTCTCGTGTCTGCCAACGAAAACGTGACGGGGAAATGGAGCCAGGTGGAAACCCAGCTGCAGCGCCGGAATGATCTGATTCCTAATCTGGTGAATACGGTGAAGGGCTATGCGGCTCACGAAAGCCAGGTCATGACGGACGTAGCTAACGCCCGGGCCAAACTGGCCGGCGCCAAGAACGTGGCCGATGCCTCTGCGGCTAACGGCGAACTGAGCAGCGCCCTGACGAGACTGCTGGCCCTGCAGGAAAATTATCCGCAATTGAAGGCCAACACGAATTTCATCCAATTGCAGGATGAACTGGCCGGCACGGAAAACCGCATTGCTGTGGCCCGGAAGGACTACAACGATGCAGCCCAGGCCTATAACGCTAAGATCAAGAGCTTCCCGACGGTGATTTTTGCCCGCATGCTGGGCTTTAACGAACGGGAATACTTCAAGGCGGACGTTCAGGCCCAGAAAGCCCCTGTAGTAAAATTTTAAGCGGAACGGTGTGAAAGGAGGAAACTATGAAGAAGCTGCTGATGCTCTGGCTATTGCTGTGCCAGCTGCTGTTTTCTCCCATGCCGGCGCTGGGTGCGCCAAAGATTCCGCCGAAACCCACGTCCAGCATCTACGTGCAGGACAGGGCAGGGGTCCTGTCCCGGCAGACCGTCAATACCATCAATGCCTACGGGGCAGAGGTGGAGAAGCGGACAAAGGCCCAGGTCGTAGTGCTGACGATTCCCAGCCTGGAGGGCCAGTCCCTGGAGGAATACTCCCTGGCCGTGCTCCGGGGTTGGGGCATCGGGGATAAGAAATTAAACAACGGCGTGCTGATGCTGGTAGCTGTGAAGGACAGGAAGTCCCGCATCGAAGTGGGCTACGGTCTGGAAGGGGCTCTGCCCGACGGGCTCACGGGCCGTATCCAGGATCAGCTCATGCTGCCTTATTTCCGCAATGGGGATTATAACCAGGGCATCCTGAATGGCTACGCTGGCCTGTTGCAGGTTACCCTGAAAGAATACAATCTAAAACTGGAGGACCTGAAGGTGGGGAACGTCCAGCCCCGGCAGGCAGCTGAGAGCCGGGGGTTCGGACTGTCCGATGGAATCATCCTCATCGGAGTCATCCTGCTGTTTATTGTGGACCGGATCCTGTTTGGAGGCGCTATCTTCCGCTTCCTGCTGTACTCGTTCCTGTTCCGTGGCGGCGGCCGCGGCGGACGGGGTGGTGGCTTCGGAGGAGGCGGCTTTGGCGGCGGTTACGGCGGTGGTTCCGGCGGAGGAGGCGGAAGCAGCAGGAGCTGGTGACTAAAAAAGCGAAGAGCGAAGAGGCGCCCTGCGACAGACTTGTTAAAGATGATAGAAGATAGATGATAGAACCTGTTGTCGGTGGTTAGAACTGTGCTTGTCGAAAGTGGACCCTGTTTTACCTAAACTCAAAAAAGGTACTTCCCAGGTGAGAAGTACCTTTTTTTCGTATGCACGTATGTACGGCAACACTTATTTTGCTTTAGGACAATTATTTATACTCCAATTCCTGTTCCCCAATCAAAGCGGTGGCAGGGTTCAGCAGGGCGGTGCCGGTCAGTTCAGGGGTTTCAAAAGCAGCTTTGTAAACCTTGAAGGGGGTGCCGCTGGAAGCGTCTTCATAAATGGTAACGTCGATGTTCTTGGCATCAGGATATGCAGCCAGGATCGTAGCCTTTACATCATCCACAGTCTTGCTGACGGTTACGGAGCCGGGGAAGTTGGAAGACTTTACGGCTACGTGTTTTACTTTGCTGGTTTCCCGGTCTACCAGGACGCTGTAGCGCTGCAGGGTGTCAGGAATCAGGTATTCCAGGTCGAATTTGGCATCGTCGGTCTTAGCTTCCGTCAGGACAGCGTTGGAAGGAACGACTTTCGTAGCGGAATCAATAGCAGCTTGTTTGCTGCTGATCGTAGCGGAAGTAGCGGCGAAAGCAGGAACAGCAGCACCTGCAAAGGACAGGGCGATGACGCCGGCAGAAGCGATAGAGATAATTTTTTTCTTCAAAGTCATGTAAATCATCCTCCTAAAATTCTTCATACATTATTATTATAGCGCAGAAATGTGAAAGTCACATGAAGAAAGTAGGATATGGGCGATTAAACATGTAAGCGAAGAGCAAAGAGTGAAGAGCGAAGAGGCGCCTGCGGCGGGCAAGGTGGTCAGCCGGGCTGACGAAATTGCAAATAAAAAATCCGTAAGGCTAAGCCTTACGGACTGGTATTCAAATGGTGGCCCCGGAGTGATTCGAACACTCGACCTTTTGGTTCGTAGCCAAACGCTCTATCCAGCTGAGCTACGGAGTCATAACTGAACATTGATTATTATAGTAAAAAGTTGTATCAATGTCAACAATTTTTTTGAAAAAAGGAAAAAAAGGAAAAAAGCGAAGAGCGAAAAGCAAAGAGCGAAAAGGGAAGAAACCTGATTTCAAACCTCTAATCCCTATTTCCTAATCCCTGAACTCCAGCCCAGCTTTCAGCAGCTGCTTTGCACCATCAGGAATGGCCAGGTCGGTCTGCAGCTGGATGTTGTCCTTTACAGGGGTGGCTCCGTTGATACGCAACACATCCAGCAGCTTGTAGCCGCCTACGGATTTTTTGGCGTAGTCCGACTGCAGCAGGGCATCCCGGAAATCCACCTGGACGGTGTTTCCGTCCACCTTGACGGGTACGTTCGTCAGATCCACGTGGCCGGCCCATTTGTTCAGCATGGACAGGGAAATATTGGAGAACAGCCAGCTGGTCAGGCCACCGTGGTTCAGCAGCTTTTTGCCCTTGATCCGGTACACGGCATAGGCTTCCTTGTCATTGACCACGAACTCCTTTATGGTGCCGGACACCTTTACACCGCCCAGTTCCGTATCCGTATTGACCTGGATTTCCAGCCGTCCGTTCTCCTTGGAATGGACCGTGAGATCCTTGATTTTTGGCGACTTTTCCAGCTGCTTCTTCAACAGCTCGTTTGTTACCTCGTCGGGCAGATTCACTTTGCCGCCTAACAGTTCCCGGATGTCCTGAGCCTTCAGGCTTTTTTCTGCCAGCTGGCCGTTCTTTGAGCCTTTGGCCTTGTGCCACATATCCTCCAGATCCTGGATGGAAACATTGCTAAGACTGCCCAGATCTAGTTTGCCCGCATTGGCAAAAGACGGCATCAGCAGGACAAGCATAGTGGTAAAGACGCACAAATTATGTTTTATGGTCATAGTTTTAAACTCCTATGGATAGATTATGGAGATTAGGCCCTTACGACAAGCACGGTTCTAACCCCTGACAACAGGTTCTATCATCTGTCATCTATCATCTAAAATTTTTCTCAGCAGTGCTCCTCCAAAAACCGTGCTGCACAGTACGCGTACACGGCGGCGCCGATGGGGAGGACCTGTTCGTCAAAGAGTACATGGGGATTGTGGTGGGTCACGTCTTCTCCTGCCAGATGACCGGTGCCGACGTGCAGGTAGATGCTGGGCACACGCTCTGCTACTACGGAAAAATCTTCCGTACCGCCGAATTCGTGGAGCTCCAGCACGTTGTCGCTGCCCAGAAGCTCCGTCAGATACTTGGGGATGCTGTCGCACATGATGGGGGCATTGTACAGCGGACCGGTGCCGTAGATGTGGTTCACGTCGGCTTTGCCCCGGAACGTCAGGGCCATGCCTTCGGCCAGTTCTTTGATCCGCTGCAGCAGGAATTCCCGGCGCTCCTTGGAAGCAGCCCGCACGGATACCTCCAGGGTGCAGGTACCGGCTTCCGTATTGCAGCTGTCGCCGCCGTAGATCTTGCCCACCAGCACTACGGACCGCTCTTCATTGGACACTTCCCGGGCAATCAGTTCTTCTAAAGCTGTCACGATGTGGGCCGCAATATTGATGGCGTCCACGCCGGTTTCCGGCCGGGATCCATGGGCCTGATGGCCGTGGACCGTGATGATGACGCAGTCTCCGGAAAAGCTGGAGTACTCCCGTTTGTACGTAATCCTGCCGGATACAGTTCTTTCCCCGGGGCCGGAGGACGTGTGCATGCCCAGGGCGTAATCCACGTGAGGATTCTCCAGAATGCCGTGATCAACCATCTCCTGGGCGCCGCCCAACACTTCTTCTCCGGGCTGGAACATGAATTTCACCCGGCCCTGGAGTTCGCTTTCGTGCTGTTTTAGCAGTTTGGCCGCTGCCAGCAGCATGGCCGTGTGGAAATCGTGACCGCAGCTGTGGCAGTTGCCGTTTGTGGCTGCAAAAGGCAGGCCCGTCTGTTCTGCCATAGGCAGGGCGTCCATATCTCCTCGCAGCAACAGGACTTTTCCGCCCTGGCCGCAGACCGCTGTGACGCCGCTTTTGCCGCACCGCTCTGGTTTATAGCCGTACTCCGTCAGTTTGTCAAATACGAACTGGCTGGTCTTCGGCAGGTCCAGCCCTAATTCCGCAAATCCATGGACCGTCCGCCGGTTGGCGATGATTTCGTCTTTTATAGAGAGAGCTTCTTGTTTATAGTCTGTCATTGATGAACCTCCTTGAAAAAAGCGAAGAGCGAAGAGTGAAAAGCGCATACCTAGCCCACTAGCCCCTAGCCCACTAATCCCTAACAACTAACCCCTATTGTACCATCTCCTGGTTTTTTTTACAGCCAAAGTATTATATAATAAGATATTAAAACCAGAATTGAAACAAAAAACCAGTTTAGAAAGGCAAAGGTGCACTATGCTGTTTACAGATAAAGCAAGAATCTATGTAGAAGCAGGCAGCGGCGGAGACGGAGCGTCCAGCTTCCGGCGTGAGAAGTATGTAGCCTGCGGTGGTCCGGACGGTGGCAATGGAGGCCGGGGCGGCTCCGTCATCCTGAGGGCTGATAAGGAACTGAATACCCTGGTGGATTTCCGCTATAAGAGAAAATTCGTGGCTGCCCGTGGGGGTAATGGGGCAGCAAAGAACTGCACGGGCCACAAGGCTGATAACGTCATCGTAAAGGTGCCCATGGGTACCGTGGTATACGATGATGCGACGGGCGTAGCTTTGGCGGACCTGAGCCATCCGGGAGACGAATTTGTAGCTGCCCGTGGGGGCCGGGGAGGTAAGGGCAACGCCTGCTATGTGACCAGCACAAAGCAGGGCGTTACCTTTGCAGAAAAAGGCGAACCGGGCACGAAAACCTGGCTGCGGCTGGAACTGAAGATGCTGGCTGACGTAGGCATGGTGGGTTACCCCAGCGTGGGTAAATCCAGCATTGTGGCCCGGGTCAGCGCCGCCCGGCCAGAGATTGCAGCGTATCATTTTACGACGCTGACACCGGTATTGGGGGTGGTCCGGCTGGATGCAGAGCACAGCTTTGTACTGGCCGATCTGCCAGGGCTGATTGACGGCGCCTCCAAAGGCGTGGGTCTGGGCCATGATTTCCTGCGTCATATTGAACGGACCCGGGTCATCCTGCACATCGTAGATGCCAGCGGCAGTGAAGGCCGGGACCCTGTGGAAGATGTGAAGAAAATCAACGAAGAGCTGGTATTGTACAGTGAAAAGCTGGCTCAGCGGCCCATGGTTATTGTGGCCAATAAGATGGATCTGCCGGGTGCGGAAGAAAATTACTCCCGTCTGGAAGAATATGCAAACAGCCAGGGCTATCCCATTATGAAGGCTTCCGCGGCCACTACCCAGGGCCTGAAGGAAATCATGTGGAAGGCCTATGAGATGCTGCAGAAGGCTCCTAAGGACGAGGGAGAAATCGAACTGGGCCACATTAAAGAACAGGACCCGGATTCCTTTACCATTACCCGGGACTGCGAAGATGCAGATTATCTGGTTACAGGCAAGAATATCGAACGGCTGGTGGCCATGACGAACTTCGACAACGATGAGGCTGTGTACCGGTTCCAGCTCATCTGGCGCCGTCTGGGCATTGAAAAGGCCCTGAAGGATAAGGGAATCCAGGAAGGCGAAAGCGTGAAGATTGGCGACATGGTCTTCGATTATAAGGAACAGCCTTAAGAAGAGCGAAAAGCGAAGAGTAAAGAGTGAAGAGGCGCCTGCGGCGGGCTTGATTGAGACGTCAGAAGTCAGCATGATAGTGTAAAAGGATGTTGTGCTTCTTCAAAGAAGTTAATCATAACTATAACTATTGACTAGCAGCATAAGCTAAGACAACAGAACGAACAAATCTGACATCTGACGTCTGATATCTGACTTCCCGTGCGGAGCACCACTAGCCCACTAAAAAGGAAGTGCAACTATGCTTCGGGAACGTGTAAAAAATGCCAAACGGATTGTGGTGAAGGTGGGAACCAGCACCATAACGTATCCTAATGGCAAAATCAACTATGAAAAAATAGAAAAACTGGCCCGGGTCATGACGGACCTGCAAAACCAAGGTCGGGAAATGATCCTGGTGTCCTCCGGTGCCGGTGCTGCCGGTGTAGGCCGTCTGGGCCTGGAAGCCAAGCCGCCAACTATTACGGGCAAGCAGGCCTGCGCTGCCGTAGGCCAGGGCATCCTTATGCATATTTATGAACGGATCTTTGGGGAGTACAGCCAAGTGGTAGCCCAGATCCTGTTGACGAGAGCCGATACGGTGAACCGCCACCGCTACGCCAACTCCCGGAATACGTTCCAGGAGCTGATTTCCTGGGGCGTTATCCCCATCGTCAACGAAAACGACGTGGTAGCCTTGGACGAAATGAAGATCGGAGACAATGATAACCTGTCCGCTCTGGTAGCCAGCATGGCAGACGCGGATCTGGATATCCTGTTGTCCGACATAGACGGCCTGTACACTGCGAATCCCAAGACTCATCCGGACGCCAAGCTGGTGCCGGAAGTGACGGAAATCACTCCGGAAATCGAAGCGTCCGCCGGTGGCGTAGGCTCCAAAAACGCTACAGGCGGTATGCTGACGAAGCTGCAGGCAGCCAAGACGGCCATGAGCTCCGGCATCTGCCTGGTTATTGCCAACGGGGAAAAACCGGAAATCATCCGGCAGATTGCCTATGGGGAAAATGTGGGCACCCTGTTTGTACCCCGGGAAAGCCATCTGCGCTTCCGGAACCAGTGGCTGGCCTTCGGGGCGAAAATCTGGGGCACGTTGGTGGTGGACGACGGCCTGGCCAAGGCCATCCGCAAAAAAGGCAGCTGCAGTATCCTGCCCGTTGGGATTGCAGATGTGCAGGGAGAATTTGAAAGCGGCGTTACGGTCAGTATCAAAGACCTGCAGGGGCATGAATTGGCCCGGGGCATGACGAACTACAGCAGTGAAGAAATTATGGAGATCAAAGGATGCAAGACCAGCGAAATCGAAGATAAGATCGGATACAAGCATTTCGACGAAGTCATCCACCGGGATAACCTGGTGGTCTTGTAAGGAGGACGCGTATGTATCAGGAAGGTATGGTGCGGGAACAGGCAGCTGCCGCAAAGGACGCATGCCTGGGTCTCAGCATTTTAAATACGACAGTAAAGAATAACATCCTGGAAGCCATGGCGGACAGCCTGCTGACAGAAGAAAAAGCCATCCTGGAAGCCAACGCCGTGGATATGGCCAGCGCTAAGGAAAGCGGCCTGAAGGAGTCTATGCAGGACCGGCTGAAGCTGACTCATGACCGGCTGGCCCAGATGGCTAAGGGCATCCGTCAGGTAGTAGCACTCCAGGACCCGGTGGGCCGGATCCTCAGCGGGGCCAATCTGCCCAATGGGCTGACCATTACGAAAATCACTGTGCCCCTGGGCGTCATCGGCATCATCTACGAAGCCCGTCCCAACGTAACGGCGGACGCCATCGCCCTGTGCATCAAGAGCGGCAACTGCGTCATCCTGAAGGGCGGCCGGGAAGCTCTCCACTCCAATAAAGCCGTCAGCGATGCCATGATTGCGGCCGGAGAAAAAGTGGGCCTGCCGAAAGGGGCTGTGCAGTTCGTAAATATTCCGGACAGAGCGGCAGTGACGGAACTCATTCATCTGAACGGCCTTGTGGACGTAGTCATCCCCAGAGGGGGCGCAGGCCTGATCCAAAACGTGGTGCGCAATGCGTCCGTGCCCGTCATCGAAACCGGTGCCGGCGTGTGCCATACGTACGTGGACGAATACGCCAACGTGGATATGGCTGTGAAGATTGCCCTGAACGCCAAGGTGAACCGACCGTCCACCTGCAATTCCATGGAGACCCTGCTGGTTCACAAGAATATTGCGGACGTATTCATGCCCGCTATGCTGGCAGAATACCGGAAGGCTCATGTAACCATTATGGGCGATGAAAAGATCCAGACTTACGGAGACGACATCAAGCCGGCCACGGAAGAAGACTGGGCAACGGAATATAATGACCTGCGGCTCAGCGTGAAGGTGGTAGGCAGCCTGGAAGAAGCCGTGAAGCATATCCGCCGGTATGGCACGGGCCACTCCGAAGCCATCGTCACGGAAAACTATGACAATGCCCGGAAATTCCAGCAATTAGTGGATGCGGCAGCAGTGTATGTCAATGCGTCCACCCGGTTTACGGACGGCTTTGAATTCGGCTTCGGCGCCGAAATCGGCATCAGCACCCAGAAGCTCCACGCCCGTGGCCCCATGGCTCTGCCGGAACTGACTACCACGAAGTACCTCATCAACGGCAACGGACAGGTGAGAAAATAGCTTGGGGTAGCCTGGGTAAGCGAAGAGCGAAGAGTAAAGAGCGAAGAGGCGCCTGCGGCGGGCAAGGAAAAATTTATAAATAATTAACAAATCCTCATGAGATATTCATGTTACTATGGTTATAATTAATTAACCTGGAACAGAATATAAAAGGGAGAAAGTAGGGGAGACTGTGAATGTACTGAAAAAACATAAGGCGCTGCTAATCCTCCTGGCCATCCTGATTGGCGGGGGCGCGGGCGGCTACAAGTATTACACATACACGAAGACCCAGCAGGCTGCGGCCCAGACTCGGACGGATGCTGTCCAGAGAGGCGACCTGCGGAAAACCATTTCCGCAACGGGTGCTCTGAAGACCCTGGACAGTGTAGATATCAACTCCAAAATTACGGGTCGTATCGTAGCTGTGTACGTAAAGGAAAACCAGAAGGTTACGGCCGGCCAATCCCTGGTGAAGCTGGATGATAAGTCCCTAAAGGCTACCCAGGAAATGAAGCGGGCTACGCTGGTGGATAAGGAAGCTACGTACCGCCGGGATGAGGCACTGCTGGAGCAGGGAGCCATTTCCCAAAGCGTGTTCGATACAGCGCAGGCCAACTATCTGGTAGCCAAAGCTGAATACGAACAAGCTACGTCCAACGTAAACGATACGCTGATCACCACGCCTATCGACGGCTACGTCATTGGCAAGCCTACCCCTGTAGGCCAGACTGTATCCTCCGGTATTTCTACGCCTCAGGTCTTAATGAGCGTGGCAACCTTGGACAAGATGCAGATCTACCTGATGGTGGACGAATCCGATATCGGCCAGATCAAGACGGGCCAGACTGTTGAATTCACCGTAGATGCGTACCCGGAAGAAACGTTCAAGGGCACCATCTCCCTGATCAGCCGCAGCGCCACCACCACGAACAACGTAAACTACTATACCTGCTACGTGGACGTGGACAACAAGGAAGGCAAGCTGTTGCCTACCATGACGGCCCGTGCCAACGTCATTGTGGATGAGAAGGACAACGTGCTGACCGTTTCCAGCAAGTGCATCCGTACGAAGGATGGCAAGAAATATGTCATGGTCTATGACAAGAAGAACAATACCAGCAAGGAAGTGCCTGTGACGGTCCTGCTGACCGGGGAAGACCGGGTAGCCGTAGAAGGGGATCTGCAGGAAGGGGAACAGCTGGTGGTGAAGACTGCAACCGGTACCAGCAGTGCAAAGAACAGACGGATGGGGCCTCCCATTTAATGGAAGGAGCTAAAAATCCATGAACGTCATTGAACTGAAAGACATTGTAAAAAGCTACGTCATGGGG
>OMUE01000058.1 GCA_900314165.1 uncultured Acidaminococcus sp. | reverse complement strand
ATAGTAAAGTTTTAATCGCCATTACAATGTAGTTAAATTCGCCGAATTGAATAATCATGATTAGTGCTCAAATAATTTTGATATTTCTCCTGTAATCAACCATCATATCTCCTCTCTTTCAGTTTTTACGGATTCCGTTTTCTGTTAATTTATTTATATCATGATTGTTCGGTATTCAAAAGCACATGTTATTTATATATCCGCAACAATATGTTGCATAAAGGCTGTTATGAACAGTATAATTGAATTAATAATAGAGGATTCAAAATGGAAGGACGTCTTATTATGCTGCAAAACTATGAATATTTCCTGATGCTAGCCAAAGAGCAGAATATTTCCCATGCAGCGGAAAAGCTGTTTATCTCTCACCAGTGCCTGAGCCGGTACTTAAAAAATTTGGAAAAGGAATGCGGGACTATGCTGTTTGAACGGAAACCCGCTTTTACGCTGACCTATGCAGGCCACGTTCTGGAAGAATCCCTGCTGCAGATTCAGAAGATTGAGCAGAACACCAACATCAAGTTTGCAGAAATCCGCAATGATACCACTGGCGAAATCCGTCTGGGCATCACTCAAGGCCGTCTGAGAATTATGGTGCCGGAATTGCTGAGTCGGTTCCGTGAAAAATATCCCTATATCCAGGTTAAAACAGTCAGTGAACCTTCCCCTACTATGATGGAGAAGCTTTTAAGCAATGAGCTGGATATGGTGATTGCGGGAGCTATAGACGAGAGAAATCCAAATTTAAAATACATGAATATCTTGAATGAAAAATTATACCTGGTAATTTCCGATAATCTATTACGTAAATATTTTCCCGACCAGTTCCCTGCCTGCATAAAGACCTTCCGTAATGGTATAGACTTAGCTGATTTTAAGGCCGTCCCTTTCGTTGTAAACTACCCTGGTTTCTATTCCAGAAAAATCCTGGACGATTATCTGGTTCGACACGACCTGACATTAAACATTGTGTACCAGGCAACCCAACATGATCTGCAGCACCTCTTGACAGCGAAAGACTATGGTGCTTCTGTCTGTATCACGATGTATATTCCAAATATCTGGCAACTAAATAGGGAAAATCCGGAAGACAATCAGCTCCGGATTTTCCCTATTAAAGATTTGACAGAAACACATCCTTTGGCACTCATCACGGCAAAGGAAAAATATCTGCCAAAATACAATATTGAGTTTCAGAAAATGATCAAGGATTATTGTGACTCGTTTAAGAAGATTAAACTATAATTTTTACACTAGATTCATCAAAGATTCCACAGAATCCTGCTGTTCTAAATGAGCCAGGAAGTCAACAATCTGTTTTACTGTCCCAGCCGGAATGGTTGCGGAAGCACAATTTCTAAATTTTTCTTCCAGTACGTCCCAGCCTACAGGATTTTCAGGAGAGGCTTTCAGGAAATAGAGTTCCTTGCTGTAAACGGTACCATCCTTCAGTTCGATATCTACTTTAGCGCCTCTCTGCTTCGGGAATTTAGCCTGGACAGCAGGATCCAGATGGCATTCCACCTTATTAGACAGGGACAGAATATCCGGATTCGTATAGAACTTTTCCTTCAAATGATCCACACCGAAGCTATGTTCATAGAGTGCCAGGGCAGAACCATAGGCCAGGCTGAATTTTGCTTCGCCAGAGTTATGTGGTTCCTTAATATGACCGGTCAATTCATAGGCAACCTTATGGGTGCCGATATGGATTTCCTTCACCTGGTCAGGTGTCAACTGATGCTCTGCTGTTAAATCCAGGACAGCTTCGATGCCCGGCTGGGCATGACGGCAGCAGGGATACAGTTTGGAATACGTATCCCCAATCAGGTAGGATTCACCCAGGCCTCTCGTCACGTCTTCCACATCCACATTTTCAGATTGGGTATTGAACAGGCCATGACCACCTTCCAAGGCAGATTTGCAGCCTTCCATACCGCTTTGTGCGCAATAAGCCGCTAAGATACCATTAAAGGCCGCATTGCCCACTTGTACGCATTTCGCTCTCTGTCCATTCTTCGTAGCTTCCATGGTCCCGCTGGAGAACATGCCGGCCTGACCCATAGCATTGGCCAATTGTTCCTTATTCAGGCCTAAAAGCTTTCCTGCTACAGCAGCGGCTCCGTAGGTATCACAGTTGCTGGAAGGATGGAAGCCCTTGTTAATCTGGAAGGGATTTACATGGCTGGCAATCCGATAGACAACTTCATAACCGGCAACCACAGCGGTAATGATTTCTTTACCGCTCTTTTTTAATTCCCACCCCAGGGCCAGGGCTGTAGGAACTACGACAGCTCCTGCATGGCAGCCTGCGTTCCGGTGGCCATCATCCAATTCAATAGCATGGGCAAACGTAGCATTGATCATGGCACAGCGAGCAGCCGGAAATTCATTTTTCGTGTCACCTACAGTATGGAAATTTCCTGTGCCCATATGTCTGCAGGCTTCTTTCAATTGCTCCGTATAGTCCCAGTTAGCGCCGCCGGCAATGGACGCACCTAAGGTGTCCATTATTCTTTGTTTAGCCAAATCTATTATATTTTTAGGTAGGTCCTCGTAAGAGAGATTCTCTACAAAATCCGCAAACTTCTCTGTGATATACATATGCTTCTCCCTTGAGTAAAATGAGATTTCCACCAATATTATATCTCTTTATTTCTTCACTTGCCGAATCACATCGATAACCGTCCCATCCCGATATTCCACGATGCAGGCCACTTTGTCCGTGGTCTCAATGGGTTTCGGGGTACCGGTGAGCTTTTCGGCCATCTGCTGCAGCTCTTCGATGGTTACCAGTTTCAGGCTGGTCTGTTCCAGGTCTTCCTTCAGTTCTTTGTAGTTCTTATGCTTCGGGTTCAGGGCGATGCCTGCTTCTGTGACGACGGCTGCAATGGTTTCCCCGGGTTCGCAGACCGTAAAGACCTTCTTCACGATGGAAGGAGTCCGGCCGCGGATAATGGGAATGGTTACGATGGAGATCTGGGCACCAGCAGCTACGTCCGGGCCACCGCCCAGGCCGCCCATCATCTTGCCGGAGGAACCGGTCAGGATGTTGACGTTGAAGTCCGTATCCACTTCCAAAGCGCCTAAGACGCCGAAGTCTTCCCGGTTCAGGAAGCCGCCTTTGCTATAGGCATTGGCATAATCCGCGTTATCGATTTCCAGCACGCCGGGACGGTCGGAAATAGCTTTCGCAGCCACGGCATCAAAGGACTGGCTGCATTCTACCACCCGGACCAGGCCTTCATCGTACATGTCGATAATGGCTGCCGGGATGCCGCCCAGGGCAAAGCTGGCCTGGATGCCTTTTTCCTTCGTCCGCTGAGCCAGATATTTCGTGGCCGCAATGCTGATGGCACCGGCACCGGTCTGGAAGGAATAGCCGTTCTTGAATCTGCGGGAGGCCGCAATCACATCGGCACACCGTTCCGCAATCATCAGATCGCGAGGGTTCTTGGTCAGTCTGGCTGCCCCGGCACCGATCTTGGCCGTATCGCCAATGGAATCGATCTTTACCACATAGTCCACATACTGTTGGGAAATGGACACGGGTACGCAGGGATATTCTACCAGGTTGTCCGTAATGACCACAACGCAGCCAGCATTATGGGCGTCCACGAAGGCATAGCCCAGAGAACCGCAGGCATTGGGCCCGATCTGGCCCGTGCAGTTGCCGTAATCATCTGCAGCAGAGGCGCCGATGAAAGCTACATCAATCTGCAATTCCCCGGATTCGATGGCTCTGGGTCTGGAACCATGGGTTCTCAGGATGACGGGCTGTTCCATTTCCCCTGCCAGGACAGCATCCCCCAGTTCGCCGCGGATGCCGCTGGCTTCGATCCGAGTAATGGTACCGTCTTTCACGAAGTCTGCAATAGAAGGATTCTTGATGTTGACCACGGCACTGGGAGCAAAGCGCAGGTCTTTGATGCCCATTTCCCGAATGGCAGTCAGGACTTTGCCGATAATCCGGTCCCCTTCTCTAAAGCAATGATGGAAAGAAATCGTCATACCATCTTTCAGGCCGGAGGCCTTGATGGCGCTCTTCAGGTCCGGCAGTAGCTTTTGATCCCCAGGAATTCTGTGGCCCATCTTGCGGCGGCTGACTACAGGGGTTTCAGGAGCCGGTGTCACATAAGCTCCTGCATAGGGTTTTACTTTCACACCATTTATGATTTCAGGAATATCTCTACCTACGGCATTAATCATACGTTTCCATCTCCTACCTTGATTCCTGCAGCTTCCGCCTTGGCCAAAATGTTCCGGGCCCGGACTTCCATGGGCTTATCCACCATGCCCCCATCCAGCGTGCACACGCCGGTATGGTTTCTGGCAGCTTCTTCCAGGGCCATGAGCACCCGATGGGCGTTCCGGATTTCCTTAGGACTGGGCGTAAAGCACTGGTTCACCCGGTCGATCTGGCGCGGATGGACACAGGTCTTGCCGTCAAAGCCCAGGGTTCTGGTCATTTCCAGATCCCGTTCCAGACCTTCTGCGTCGTTGATATCGGAGAACACCGCATCCTGAGCGGAAATCCCGGCTTCCCGGCAGGCCATGAGGATGGCATTGCGGGCATAGAAGATTTCCCAGCCCGGTTTCGTCCGTCTGGCCATCATGCTGGCCGTAAAGTCTTCGGCACCGAGAGCCATAGCCACCACACGAGGGCTGGCTTTAGCGATTTCCCGGGCGTTCAGGACACCCAGATAGGATTCAATATTGCACCACAGCTGGATTTTGCCTACGGGCAGGCCGGCTTTTTGTTCAATGGCCGTCATCTTGGCGTCTACTTTTTTGACTTCTTCGGCGTATTCTACCTTCGGCAGGCGAATGGCATCGGGATGAGCCCGAACTACGGCTTCCAAGTCTTCGTCCAGTTCCTTGGAATACAGGCCGTTGACCCGGACGATGACGTATTTATCTGCAGGTCTCTGGTATTTCAACACGTTGCACACCAGAAATCTGGCTGCGTCCTTTTCTCCGGCGGATACAGAGTCTTCCAGGTCATAGACAATGCAGTCTTCATTGTAGAACGCGGCCTGGATCATCTTCACAGGGCTGGTCCCACCGGTATAAATAGAAGTTCTCATCAAACGGGTTTCAGGCATTCTGATCATCCTTTCCCCAATCGTACTGGATTTCTGCGGCGCGGCAGATGGCGCATTCCATACGGGCCCGGATCGTGCAGTCCAGAGCTCCCTTATCTACAATCTCTACATCCGCATCGGCTACCCCGAATTCCTTCAGGACAGCTGCTACCGTCTCTCGGATCGAATCTCCAAAAATCGCCTCTACATCGCTTTGCAGATGCATCGTAATCCCTTTTCCGGAATTCGGACGCAGGGTAATCATCACGTCACTGGATTCCATCGTTCCGGCCATAGCCGGCTTCTTCAATTCCATGTCCTAGCCTCCCTACCCTTGCTTAGTCCTTGTGGCTGATCTTGTTCTTCATGTACTGGAACAGACCGCCAGCATTCATAATATCGTGTTCCAGGTTGCTTACGGCATCTCCGTGGAATTCACTGCCTGTGGTCAGGTCCTTGATGGTACCATTATCCATGTTTACGGAAATCGTATCGCCGTTTTTAATAGCTCCGGTTTTGATGGCTTCAGACAAGCCTTTGACGAACAAGACAGGATAGGCGTTATTGACTGCGTTCCGGTAATAGATCCGGGAACAGGTTTCTGCCAGGATGCAGGGTACACCGGCATATTGCAGGCAGTACACCGCATGTTCACGGCTGGAACCGCAGCCGAAGTTCTTCCCTGCGGCTACAAAATCCCCTGGCTTAACTTCTTTTGCAAAGTTTTCCTGTCCTGGATAATATTCAAAAGCGTATTGGGGCATCTTCTTAGGATCCGTTTCCGCTAAATATTTGTTGTGGAAAATCAAGTCCGTATCCACGTCGTCACCAAATACCCAAACCTTACCTGTTTTTTCTGGCATCCTACTATCTCCTCTCAACCTTATTTAAGAAATTCCCGTGGGTCCGTAATGACACCGCGAACTGCCGTGGCCATAGCTGCTTTCGGGCTCATTAAATAAGTGTGACTTCCTTTACCGACCTTGCCAATGAAGTTCCGATTATTCGTAGCAACCCCTACATCGCCTGCAGGCAGGGCTCCATAATGCTGGGCCGTGCACAGGGAACAAGTGGGGTTCGTGAAGACAATGCCGGCTTTCAGGAAATCTGCCATAATGCCTTCTTTCACGCAGCCCATCATGACTTCCGTAGTAGACGGCGTCACAATGACCCGGCAGGTGGGGCTGACCTTGCCACCGGCAGCCATCAGCACTTCATGAGCATCTTCAAAGTCTTCCAACCGGCCGTTGGAGCAGGATCCGATATGGACCTGATCCACATGGGTGCCGGTCACTTCCGTAATAGGTTTCACATTATCCGGAGCATCCGGGCAGGAAACCATGGGCACCAGCTTGCTGACGTCGTAGGTCAGTTCCTGGCAGTATTCTGCATCCGGGTCTGCCGTAAACATCTTCGTTCTTTCCCGTACGCTTTCTCCGGCCCGTTCTGCCAGCCAATCCAGTACAGGGCCGTTGGGCATGATCAGAGGAATCTTGCCGCTCATTTCCGTGAACATGGAGCACAGAGTGATCCGCTCTGCCAGGTTGGCATTTTCTACAGTCTCTCCATAGAATTCAGCTGCCTTATAGTCCATGCCGCCAGCACCCAGGTCCCCCACAATGTAGGTCACCAGATCTCTCATGGCTACACCTTTCGGGAACGTACCGTGGACAGTGACTTTGACTGTTTCCGGAACCCGGAACCAGCTGGTACCTGCAATATAGGCGGCTGCTACGTCAGAATTGCCTACGCCCGTAGCGAAAGCCCCTACTGCACCTAAAAGGTTCATATGGCTGTCCGTACCCAGGATCACGTCACCGGGTTTGACCAGGCCGGCTTCCAGCATGACGTGCTGGCCGATACCGTTGTTTACGTCAAACACGTTTTTAATGCCCTGGCGTTTGGCAAACTCTCTGATGATTTTCTGGTTGTTGGCAACCTTTTCCGTATGAGCAGGAGCCTGCAGGTCAAATGTATAAGCAATCTTGTCAGGATCCCAGACCTTGGCTTCCTTCCCCATCTGTTCTTCGTATTCCAGTACGCAGTTGGCACCGCCGAAGTCTCTGGCGGAGGCTAAGTCCACGTTGCACCAGACTCTGTCTCCTACCTGTACAGGATGACCTGACGCATGTTCCATAATCTTCATGATGGCTGTTTTACCCATGATCGTATCTACCCTCTTTCTTTATATTGAATAGAAGTTTAACCGGATGACGGCACTCTATTTTCTTGGCAAATTTAATGTATCATGTTTAATGCAAACAAAGAAGCAGTTCCTACGTGTAGAAGTGCAACGTAATGTTGCAGTTTTACACAAAGGAACTGCTTCTTTTTAAAAAGGAAGGATGCTAGGATAACCATAAAGAAATTTACAACACCCGGGAATAAAATTCTATGAAAGAGGGATTATCATGGCAAACCCGCAAACTTTAACCTTTACTATGCCGGCCAACGCCTGCAACGCACATCTGCATATCATCGACCCCAAATTCCCCAATAACGGGAAAGCTGCTGCCCAAATCGGCACCCTGGACATGTACAAAAGAATTGCCAGCCGCTATGGCCTGGCCAGAGCCATCTTCGTCAACGCCAAACCCTTTGGCACGGACAGCTCTGTAGTCCTGGACGCTATCCGCCGCATGGGCCAGGATAAGGCCAGAGGCATTGCCGTCGTCAATAATACGATTACGGACAAAGAGCTGCAGAAGCTTAACCAGGAAGGCATCCGCGGCCTGCGCTTCAGCGTCTGGAACCCCAAAAATGCCGTCATATCTTTTTCCGACTGCTACCCTTTGAGTGAACGGATCAAGGACATGGGCTGGAATGTACAGCTGCACATGTCTTCTAAACAATTACTGGAATATGCCGACATTATCCGCAAGCTGCCCAGCCGCATCGTCATCGACCACATGGGCCGCCTGGACCCTGCCAAAGGAATTGCAGATCCTGCCTGGGAGTTCATGAAAGAAATGATTGATAAAGGAAACACCTGGGTAAAATTATCCGGCCCGTATCTGAACACCTTGACCGGTGAGCCTTGGGAAGACGCCAATCGCACGGCCGTGGCCATTGCAGAATACGCTCCTGAACGAGTCGTCTGGGGCAGCGATTTCCCTCACACCACGGAAAAAGTAAAGCCTAAAGAAATCGACCTGATCAACCTGCTTCCCATCTGGCTACCCACAGAAAAAGCCAGAGAACTAGCTCTGGTCAGGAATCCGGCAGAACTGTATGGTTTTGATAAATAACGCGGCTGTATAATAAAGAAAAAGCACAAAAGGGGTGTTATTGTATGAATGAAGTGATTCAATGTTTATTAAACCGGCGCAGCATTCGCAGTTATACGGACGCGCCGATAACGGAGGAAGAGCTTCATACAATACTACAATGCGGGCTTTATGCTCCCAATGGAGGCAATAACCAGGTTGTCAGGCTAACGGCAATTACAAATCGTAAGGTGCTAGCCAAATTGGATAGAATTGCCGGACAGGAATTTTTGAAGATGGTGCCTATAGAAGGCCAGTATATGAACAAGGCTATCTATAAGGCTCATAAAAATCCCTCCGGATATACCTTTACGTTCCATGCCCCTGTTTTAATCATTGCCTCTGCTCCTAAAGGCTGGCCCAACGGCATGGCCGATAGTGCTTGTGCTTTAGACAATATGCTTATTGCGGCTTCAGCATTAGGTTTGGGTGGCTGCTGGGTCAACCAGCTGCATTGGCTGACAGATAATCAAGTTATGCGGGACTTCCTTAAAACTTATGGAATCAAGGACACAGAAGAAATATACGGTTCCATGGTCATAGGGCATCCTGCTTCATCACCTCAGCCAGCTCCCAGAAAAGAAGGACGTGTAGCAATATTTTAAGAAATTAATCTTCAATCGCTTACAAACTCTCCCACACCCTACTGCCTGTATTTGGTTCTGCTGCCAGCAGATCCAGCAGCATATTAACCCGTGCTACGGATTTCTTCTTCTTTTTCTCTTTGGCCTTCCGACGGAGTTTCAAGCGTTTCTTATGGCTCATGGGAATCGGCTTCCTGGAGAAGCAGAAATCGTGTCCCTTTACAACCAGAGCAATAGTATCCAGGGACATGCCCTGGAAGAAAGGATAGCCGGTCATGTGGTTAAGAATGGCGTCCAGAATCTTATCCAGTTCACCGTACTGGATATCCTGCCAGTGATAGGTGTTCAGCTTCGGATGGCCTGGGATGGCTGCTGTTTTGCTCCATTTAAAGTCCATATAATTTTCGTGATAGACGCTGAAGATTCCATCTTCCCCACCATCTACGATAATCCATTTGGCGATAGGATCCTGGACCAGCAAATAATCCTCCTGGTATTTTATCTGGATAGGATACTTATTGCTAAGTTCCTGGATATCCTTTTTAAACTTACTATACTGTTTCCCCAAAGGAGCGCAATGATGGCACAGGCGATATCCAGCCTCCAAAGCTTCCGCTAAGGTTTCAAAATATCCTTCATGTCCTTGCCGGATCCGCCTTGCACAGCCACAATCTACCTGATGGACAATTTTTCTCTTGCTTGTCAAACTATAAACAAACATTTCAACTCCCTCCTCTCACTGCCCTAATGGTAGCAAAATAAGAGAGTTGAAAAGCGGACAGAAAGGAATCTCTCTTTTGCCTCTCTCTTTTGCGTTCGCCCTTCCCAAAGGTCTCCCTATGGTACTTGGAATCTTCTTGGCAGCCTTGACACGGGCGGGTTCATCTTACGATGAACCCCTACGCTGATAGCTCTAACTTCCCCCTTGACAAACGCGAAACAATCCTTATCACGCGGACTATCTTGTCCTTTGATTTCTTTCAGCCAAGGATTGCCGCTTCCATCACTTTTCTGGTCGACCCAGGGAAAGTCAGGACAGGAGAATTTAAAAAAGTCACTACAACGCATTTCGCTCTCACTGTGATCGTACACCATACTCCGTTAGGGTAGTATGGTATCGGAGAAACGATGTACTACAGTACGGTAGAAGTAGTAAGTCTACGAGTAAAAGCACTTGAACCACAATCCTATTCTTGTTTTTAACGCGCATTATACGTATAATTAGATTATAAAGGAGACTACCTTGAAATTCCGTGAAGTCGAAAAAAGATTGTTGGAGGCAGGAGGCATCGCTATGAAGAAATTATTATATCCCGCGTGTTTTTATCCCTGTGAAGATAAATCCGGTGCTTATACACTCGTAGTACCAGATCTGCCTGGATGTGTATCAGAGGGAACGGATCTGGCTGAAGCCATTACTATGGCTACTGATGCAGCCTCCGGATGGGTATTGACGGAACTGGAAGATGGCCATATGGCACCTAAGCCCAGCAATATAAAGACTATACAGCCAGATGATCCAGACGGCTTTGTCAATCTGCTTGTACTTGATATGGATAGCTATGCGGAAAAATATGGGAATAAAGCAGTCCGCAAAAACCTGACCATTCCAGCATGGCTGAATACATTCGCAGAAGCGCACCATCTGAATTTCTCGAAAATTCTTCAAGATGGCCTCCTGCGATTTTACGAAGAAGCAACAGCAAAATAAAAAGTGAGCCACAGATCATTTCTCGACGGCTCACGCCATCTTGGGCGAGACGTTAGACTTTAGCCATCAGACGTTAGTGGTGCTCCGCACGGCCCCACCACCGGCTACGCGCCGGTTCCCCTCCCCTGTGGGGATGACAGGGCGCTGCTCAGTATGGCTTCCCTATGGTGATTTCCTGGTACCTTTTGGTACGCATGGAGGAAAAACTGGAGAAGCTGACTCAGAGTATTGAGCAGCTAAGAGTAGCGGTAAACGCAAAGGCATAAAAATAGAGCCGTGCAGACATTTTTGCTGCACGGCTTTTTGTTATGCTTTTGAGTGGGCTAGTGGGCTAGTTGCTAGGGGTCCGCTGGACGGCCTAAGCAGAATTTCTCGATGGGCGCATCTCACGATGCGCCCCTACGGATTCTCGATTTACTTTCGGCAAAGCACCGACTGTCCGACACGCATCCGTAGGGGCTTATCGAAAGATAAGCCCCACCAAGTACTCTATAGCAATTATTAGCCAGAGGCCCACACGGACCGCAGCGTCAGCGGCGGGCAACCTTTTATAGCAAAGAAAAAGGAGCTATTGCAGTGCAATAACCCCTTTTTCTTGAACGAACTTTCGCTTTTCGCTTATTTCTTCTTCCGCTCTATCTCATCAGCCATGGCCACCAGATTCCGGGCAGCGGTCAGCACCGGAGGATCCACGAACTGGCCATCTACAAAGATTTCTTTTTCGCCCTGTTTCATAGCCGCGTCATAGCCTTCCAACACTTTTCTGGCGTGGAGCACGGCCTTGGGATCCGGTTCGAACACCTTGTTGATGATGGGAATCTGGCTCAGCATGGTGACGGATTTCCCCGTAAAGCCCCACAGCTTCATCTGCTTCGTGTCTTCTTCCACAATCTTATCCATGGAATCCGCTTGCTCAGGCGGACAGATGACCATGGTGTCGAAGATATCCAAGCCTGCTGCTTTGCCGGCCATAATCATCTGCTGCTTGGCATACAACAGCTGCAGGGAACCGGGCGTCAGGTCCCGGGGCACACCCATTGCGCTGGTCAGGTCGTAGGCGCCCAGGCCCACTCCCGTAATCCGTTTGGAACAGGTGCACAGCTCCAGGCAGCGCATAATGCCCAGCGGAGTTTCGATGACCAGGATGAGTTCAATAGAACCTACAGGCCAGCCAGCTTTTTCTTCATAGTCCGTAATCTGCCGGTCCACGGCCTGGATATATTCCACGGACTCGCATTTCGGCAGACGGATGGCGTCGGGATGACAGGGCAGAATGGCCTTCAGGTCTTTCTGTCCCAGTTCCGTATCCGGTGCATTGATGCGGACGATTTTGTCCTTGCCCCGGAAGTCCCATTGGGTCAGAGCCATGACGGCATCTTCCCGTGCTTCATCCTTCTGGTCAAAAGGCACCAGGTCTTCCAGTTCCAGCATCACCGCATCGGCTTCGCTGTCGATTGCCGCTTTCAATTTATCCAAGTCATTGCCATTGACCATGGCGATGGTTCTACGTACGTGCATTTTCAAAGCCCCCTCAAGGAAATCACTTACTTACCAAAGATATTGCCCATAATGCTGAGCAGCGTCGTATTGTAAATGTTATTGATAATCAGGCACAGGGAAGGATAGACAACCCAGGCTACCGTATGCCAGCCATATACATCCATCACGGCTTTTTCGTTGGCCAGTGCATTAGGACCAGCACCACAGCCCCAGCCACAGTTGCCGGCAGCCATAACAGCAGCGCCATAATTCTTGCCCAGAACCCGGAACGTCAGGAAATAAGCGAAGGCAGCCATCAGAATTGCCTGTGCTACCAGAACCAGGCTCATCTGGCCTGCTACAGGCTTAAGAGCCGTAATGTCGATGCGCATGAGCACCAGTGCCAGATAAAGTTCCAGGAACATATGCTCAATAGCATTCATTTCATCAATGTACGTATCTCTTCCGGTAGCTTCAAAGAGGTTCCTGCCAATAGCCCCGGCGAACAGGCAGCCGATGAACTTGGGCATAGAGAAATGGGGAATATTTTTCAGAATGGCGAAGAAAGGCATGCCCAGAGCTGTCAGCAGCAGGGCAAAGGCAAAGGCCGTAACCATGCGTCCGTTGCTCAGCAGCGCTACTTTCCCATCCTTTTCCGTCTGTTCCTGATCAGCAGGATCAGATTTCAGGTTGTACTTTTTGATAAGGGATACACCTACAGGACCGCCGATCAGGGAGCCCATGATGTTGCCCAGGGTAGCAGCTGCCACACCTACGGTCGTTGCTCCGATGGCGCCCATGCCTTCAAACACAGGACCGAACGCAGCCGCGGTACCAACACCGCCGGACATGGCAGCAGAAGAACATTGCAGAGCCAGAAGAGGATTCATGCCGATGATTTTCCCTACTGCCACACCGGTCAGATCCTGAAGAGTAGTCAGGGCAATGACCAGGAGGCCAATCCGGACGACTAGGCTGCCGCCGGCTTTCCGCGCCATAGCGGAGCTGAAGCTGTAGCCTACACACATAAAGAAGATATTCTGACAGAAGTCCGTCATCAGCTTGCCATCAAAGGAAATGGCTGCTATCCCGCTGGTCTTTACCAAAGCTGCCATAACAGAAAACAACAGACCGGATACCACAGGCGCAGGAATGGCGTACTTTCTCAGGAAAGCAGACCGGGCAATGATCCAATGGCCCAGGAAAATAACAATGGCCGCTATGCCAAGGGTGGTCAGATACTCGAATTGGAACGAATTTACCGCTGCAATCTTTCCATTGGGCAGTGCAGCCCCTGCTGCCGTGAACTTGCCAAAATACTTTACGAAATTCATCATAATCCTCCTCAATCATAGTATGAAATTTTTAACCGTGCAACTCTTTACACTATGATTGTAAAATAGGAGATTAAAAATGACCAATACCTGTCACCCCATAGCAGTTATATGGTTTAAGAAATACTTTATGTTATAATTATTTTATTAAAGCTATTTACGAGGTGGACGACTATGGATTTCCGGGAGATGACCTATATCCTCACCCTGGCAGAATGTGGCAGTGTGACAAAGGCAGCCCAGCGTCTGTTTATTTCCCAACCCTCTCTAAGCAATGCCATTGCGAAAATAGAGGCAGAAGAAGGCGTAACTTTGTTTGACCGCAGTCGTCTGCCTTTTACCCTGACCTATGCGGGAGAAATCTACGTAAAGAATGCCCAACGGATTCTCCAGATCCGCAAGAACCTATCCCAGCAGCTGTCCGACATCAAAAAAGGTGACAAGGCCTTCATCCAATTCGGCATCCCTACAGAGCGGGACGGCTATCGCATGCCCAAAATCATGCGTCACTATAAGGATACCTATCCCGGAGTGGAATTCCGTCTTGTCAATGGTTCTTCAGAACAGCTGCTGGACGCCCTGGAAAAGGAAAAAATCAACTTTGCCATCCTGCCGAAATCTGCAACAGAAATCCCATCCAACTTCGTCACGGAAAAATTGTATGTAGAGCCTTTATATACAGTGGCCGCTCCCGGATATCTGACACCGGAACCGGCAGCCAGACAGATTCCCCTGTCGTATTTTGAAAAGTTTCCCCTCATCGCCATGCGCAAAGGCCATTCCATCCGGACAAAGATGGAACATATCTTCCGGGAACATCATATTTCCTACAGGATGACTATGGAGATGAACAGCTGCCAATCTGCCGCCCAATTTGCTGCAGCGGGCCTTGGTATTGCCATTGTCCCTTTGCGTGCTATCCTTGTCCCTCATCTGCAGAACGAACTGATTCTCTTTACCACGGGAACCTCATTGGATAGCTGGACCATCAACCTGATTTACAAGCGGGACACATACCTGACCCACCACGAACATCAATTTATTG
>OMUE01000128.1 GCA_900314165.1 uncultured Acidaminococcus sp. | reverse complement strand
TTACGACCCCCAGAGCCGGAGCGGACGGCAATTGGGCCGGCTCTATGCCCTTGCAGACAGCTGGCGCAGGTACGAAGGACTGAAGATTACCATCATGAACCTGCCGGAACTTTATGGTAAGGGCCAGCAGCTGGGGCAAGGGTTGTTAGGGCGCATCGTAGAGGCGGCACTGGACAACACGGATTCTGCGATTGCTGACGTGGGCCTTCAGCCTTTTCTTTCGGCACAGGATGCTGCTACGGGCATCTGGCAATGGGCTGCCAGCGGAAATGCTGATCCGGTCATAAATCTGGGAAAGGGAACGCCGCTGTCCTGGCAGGATTTTTCAACCATCGTGGCTCCTGTCCTGCCGCAAGGCAAAACATTGCCGGCTATCCGTCCATGGCAAAGCTCTGACCTGACCGGTGCAGCACCCCGTATCCGCTATGGAACGTCTTTGCTGGATGGAACCAAGGCGGAGCATATGTTTGGCTGGAAACTGGGGACGGACGACAGAGCCGGGATCCGGGACACAGTGGCTGCTATGGTTGCCCAGCGGCAGTATTCTCTGGAGGAAAGCAAGCGTTTCTTCAGCCTCGAAAACCGAAAACGTATATTGAAACGGCTCATCCCCTATGGGGAAAACCTTTTTGGGGCTGTCCTGATGGCCGGCGTGGCCAGGATTGGGGAAATGTATGGCCTGCGGGGTTATTTTGACCCTAATTTCCTGTATATCGGGGTCATGGGGCTGTTGTATGGAAAACTCCACAGCGTACTGGCAGCCGCTCTTTCAGCTTTCCTGCTTTCTGCAGGATATATTCATGAAGGTGCCGACCTGGTGGGACTGCTCTACGATCCGGCCATGGTCCTGCACTATGTGGCGTATATCGTGACGGCTGGTGTTACAGGGTATTTCTATGACAGTACCCGGTTTGAACGGCAATCCAATGAATTGAGTCGGCAACGGTTGACACGGCAGAACACGCTGCTGCAGCGTATGTTGTCCGATAGCCTGCAGGTACGGGACCGCCTGTATCGTCAGATTGTCAATTCGGACGACAGTGTGGGGCGGATCTACCGGACCGTTCAAAAGTTGGACAATGTGGCTATGAATCAGATCTATACCCAGGCCGTCAAGGTGACTGCCGATACCCTCAGAGTCTCCGACGTGGCCATTTATGTGATGGGCAGCGGGACAAATAACCAGGAGCTGCACCGCAAGGCTTTTTGCGGGGAACGGGCTGGTGCCCGCCCTCAGTTGCTGCAGGTAGAAGATTCCGGCTATTTGAAGGACGTGCTGGCTGCCCAGCGTACGTTTATGAACCGGCAATTTAAGGAGAATGTGCCGGATCTGGCGGCACCGGTTGTCTATAAGGACCAGGTCGTTGCTGTTATAGAAGTGTACGGTCTTTCCTTTGCCCAATGGAGCTGCAATGAGCAGAACCTGCTTTCCCTGACGGCCCGCCTTGTCTCTTTAGCCCTGTCCCGTGCAGCGGAACGGGAACGGACCGGGGAAAAGAAAGAGGTCATCTGATATGAATATGACCTATGCAATTGTACTTCATGTGGTGCTTACGTTGTTCTGGTTCACGCTGCGGAGCCGGCAAACAGATCGGCAGCACGCCTTGGCCGAAACGGCTGTAGTGTTCTTCCTGCCTGCAGCGGGTTTCCTGGCTCTGCTGGTCTGGGAGGGGTTCTGCCAGTTCAGCCAGCAGCGATCTCACCGCTATCGGCGGGCCCAAAAACTGCGTGATACGGAGCCGTTAGGACGGCTGCTCTCTCAGACAGATGCTATGCCGCTGGGTAACCTGTCCTTTGTGCAGGACGACCAGGCCAGGCGGCGCATTTTTACGACGGCTATTAAACAGGAAGTTGTGGAGAAATCGGACTTTCTGCGGGAGGCCGTCAATGACCAGGACCGGGAAATTTCTTATTATGCCGTGTCACTGCTGAAGGCCCGCAGTGAAAAAATACAGGCTCGGTTGGAAGCATTGGAACTTAAATTGAAGAAGGCGGAAGGCGGGGAGAAAACTGCACTCCTAAAGCAGTATGCCAAAGAACTGGAAGCCTACCTTGAAGGAGGCTATGTAACTTCTCTGCAGCGGCGGATGTACGAGAATGAACTGCGTTCTGTGGCCCTACGCCTGTCCGCGCAGGAACCTGAACAGAAAACCTATCGGTATCTGTCTATTCGGCTTGCCATAAGTCTGGAAGATTTTCCCCAGGCTGAGCAGGCTATAGCCCTGGAGCGTCAACAAAATCCCCAGGCGGAGGAACCCCTGTATCTGGCGCTGCAGCTGGCAGTTGCCCGGCATGACCTCCAAGGCATTCGGCAGGCCGCCCGTGAGCTGGCAGCCCTGCCCGGGAAGCGGTCGCCACAGGTCGAACAGGCCGTCCGCTATTGGGGAGGTGAGCCCGCATGAAAAATAAGGGCATTTTCTTTTGCCTGCTCTTTGCCATCATTCTGGGCTGCCTGTTCCAGTATATGCGTGTAGATGGGTTCCTGACGTTCGGCTCGTTTCATAACGAAGCCCAGCAGCGGTTGGCTGCTGAGCCCTGGCAGGGCGCCGACTCCCTGCAGCGGGATTCGTATGTCATTTACTATGATCCCAGCAGTGTGACCAGCATGTACGCCCGGCATAATGTGGAAATGATGCTGGAACGCCAGAAGAAAACCTATGAGAGCCGCCGGGTGGATGCACTGGCAGTGCCCATCCCGCAGTCCGTCCGTGGGGTCCTGATCGCAGCAGAAAATCCTGACCTCATCCGGGCTATGACAGAAATCCTGTCCTATGGGAAGGAGGGAGGCACGGTACTCTTCCTGCAGCGCCTGGTTCCCGGGACTCCCGACGGAGTTGCGCCGGCAGTCCGCGAGGCTATGGGCATCAGTAGCCTGGGAACCTTGGGCTGGGCTCACGGAATGGAATTCCGCACGTCCTTTTTACTGGGTGGCCAGGGGATCTCCGTAGCCGCCGATTACACGACCCAGGCCAATGGGGTCTCCCTGACAGAGGATACGACTGTGGAAATAGCCTCCTCTGACGGTACAATTCCCCTGCTTTGGACCCATCCCTATGGAAAAGGTCAGGTGATCGCCTATAACGGAAATGAAAGGGAGGACAAAACCCTGCGGGGCCTGTTGGCGGCTATGCTATTCCATGCCGGCAACGAGGCCATCTATCCAGTGGTTGGAGTCAAACTCTTTTATCTGGACGATTTTCCTGCCCCAATTCCGAAAGGGCGGGAAGCAAAGATTTACGAGGATACGGGCCTTGCCACAAGGGATTTTTACCGGAACGAATGGTGGCCTTTCATACGGAAGCTGGCAGAAACCTATGACCTGCGGCTGACCGGCGGAATTATCGCTACCTATGATAACCAGGTCCAGGGACCCTTTCCTGCTGACGTCAAAGAT
Source organism: uncultured Acidaminococcus sp. (assembly GCA_900314165.1). The sequence goes on along the minus strand of OMUE01000128.1, from coordinate 8,821 downwards.
GGCCGCAACAGCCTGATTCGGTACGGACGGGAGATCCTGAACAAAAAAGGGGAGCTGGCCCTGCACGGCTATAACCACCAGCCCCTGACTATGAATCCCAAAGGTCTGGAGCCACTGAGATATAAGCCCTGGCCCGATGAAAAGACTATGGCAGCGTCTCTGGAGGCGCTGCACCAGTACAGTCGGTCCGTGTATCCGGAGTATACGTTCCAGGTATACATTGCCCCCTCGAACATCCTTGATGAAAATGGTGTCCGGGCGGTTCGCCAGGCGGTGCCGTCGGTCCGCGTCATCTGCGCCAGCTATGATGAAAGCAATAGCAATCCCCAGGATGTGCAGGAGTTCCGGCGCCGGAAGGACGGTCTGTATGACCTGCCGCGGATTTCTTCCGGTCACAGACCCTCTGGATCGTTATCCTGGCGGGTCATTTCCGCAATCAATGACTTAGGAGTATTCTCCCATTTTATCCATCCGGATGAAATCCTTTTTGAAGAGGACCGAAATACCAGCTGGTCCGAACTAAAGGTGGGATTGGATACGTTCTTAAATAAGCTGACCATGAAGTTCCCTTGGCTGACGCCGGTTACTGCTTCGGGCAGCCTGCCTTATTTCGACACGTACTTTGATCTGGATTACCGTGTCCTGCGCACGCCAGCTTACCTGGAGATCCATGCCTGGGGGCATCAGCAGGAAGCCTGTTTCCTGCTGCGCTCGAAGCATGTACCTGACCATACGGAAGGCTGTACCGCACATAGGGTAGACCAAGGGGTGTATCTCATCCGTATGAAGGGAGAAACAGCACGGCTTTATTGGAAGGATGATGTATCATGAAGGTCTGTCTCCTGACAGAGGGATCCTATCCCTATGTGGTGGGTGGCGTGTCAGCCTGGACACACATGCTCATACAGGGCCTGCCAGAGGTGGAATTTACCGTATATTCCATCGGGGCCCTGGCCAAGGACAGGGGAAATTTTAAATATAAGCTTCCGGAAAACTGTACAGCCGTCCAGGAAGTCTTTTTAGATGAAGTGTTATCCGAACGGGCAACGGGACTGATTCCGCCTATGCTGACGAATGAGGAATGCCAGGCCCTGACTTCTCTGGTCGGCAACAAGGATGATATAGACTTTGACTGCCTCATGGGGATCTTCCGCAATCGGCAGTGGAAAAGCCCTTTCGATATCTTTATGTCCGAGGACTTCTTCAAGGTCATTCAAAGGGCCTATAAGGAACAGTTTAGCTATCTGCCTTTTACAGATTATTTCTGGACTATTCGCTCTATGCTGCTGCCGTTCTTTTATCTGCTGCAGCAGAAAAATCTGCCCCAGGCCGACGTGTACCACAGTGTAGCTACGGGGTATTGCGGTATCATTGGGGCCGTGGCCGCAGCACAATACCATAAGCCCTTTATCCTGACGGAGCATGGCATCTATGCCCGGGAACGGGAAAACGAAATCATCAAGAGCGACTGGGTCCGTGGAGATTTCAAGGGCATCTGGATCGATTATTTCTACAATCTGGGGCGCCTTGCCTATCAGAAGGCGGACCAGGTCTATACGTTATTCGAACACAATGCCCACATAGAGGCTGAAATCGGCTGTCCACCGGAGAAAATCCACGTGGTACCCAATGGCATCCATATGGAGCGCTTTGCCTCGGTGCCGAAGTTGACGGACCATCCAGGGCCCATCGTCATAGGCGCCGTTGTGCGGGTGGTGCCCATCAAAGATATTTCCACGCTGCTGTATGCGTTTTACCGGGTGCAGCAGGAGAGAACGGACACAGAGTTCTACATTATGGGTAACCTGGAAGAGGAACCGGAATACGCTGCCCTTATGAAGAGCCTGGCCAGGAACCTTTCCCTGAAACACGTTCATTTTACGGGTACTGTCAATGTGGCGGAGTACCTGCCCCGCATGGATATCCTGGTGCTCTCCAGTATCAGTGAAGGCCAGCCTCTGGCCGTATTGGAAGGCTTTGCGGCCCATCGCCCGTATGTTACAACGGACGTTGGCTGCTGCCGGGAGTTGATCTATGGGGACAGCCAGGATCATCTTGGCAGCGCCGGCAGTGTGGTACCTCCCATGAATGATAAGGCCCTGGCTGATGAAATCCTGCGTTTGGCAGGCAGTTTCCAGCTGCGCAGCCGCATGGCCGATATCGGCTATGAGCGCGTGAAAAACAGCTATACGTATGAACTCTTCATTAACGCCTATCGGGAGATCTATCAGTCGTGCCACAAATTGACTAAGAAAGGAGGCTGAACGGCATGGCAGGCGTCGGCTTTGAATTGAAAAAACTGTATAAATCCCGGACGGCACTGGGGTATCTCCGGGCGTTTACCTATTCCGCCATCATCACCACCGGTCCGTTCCTGCTCCTTACGCTGACGATCTTCCTGATCCAGCTGCAGTTCCGGTTAAACGGTGTGTCCCAGGGAGAGCAGGATCTCTTTTTGGGGCCCATTATCTATTCCTTCGTGTTTTCCCAGTTCCTATCAAGCGGCTTTACCATGATGCAGACCCGCTATCTTTCGGACTGTATTTCCACAAATTTCCTCCGGGATGTGACTGCCTCCCTGTTTGGCCTGTGTGCCGTGCTGCTATCCTTGGGTGGTGTGCTCGCCACTATCTTTTTTGCTCACAGTCCTTTGCCCTATCTTGACAAGGGGTTAGCCTATCTCTTGTTTATGGAATTACTGGTCATCTGGACTGAGACCATTTACCTTACGGCCCTGCGCCGCTATATGCGCCTTGTGCTGGGCTTTGCAGCGGGTCTTGTACTGGCCATGCTTACGTCCTATATCCTGCTGCACTATACGAGCCTTGCGCCCCACCTTGCAGGTCTGGCGGCTGTGGATGCAGGTCTTTGGCTGCTTCTAACCATTTTCTTCATCCAAGTGGTCCGTTGCTTCGGCCTGCCTGAGAAGGGCCTCTGTTTCGGGTTCCTGCCTTATTTCGAACGTCATTGGCGATTGGGACTGGCTACAGTCGGGTATACTGCCAGCCTGTATCTGCCAAATATCCTCATCTGGCTGGGCCCCTGGGGGAAGGTGATTGCCCAAACCTATATTTATGCGCCGGAATATGATGTAGCCTCTTTTTATGCCTTCCTGTCCATCCTTCCCCTCATGACGGTATTCGTGGTCCGTTCGGAAACTCATTTCCATACGCATCATTCCGCGTTCTTTGCGGCTATAGTTCAGGGCGCTAACCTGCGGGAAATTGAGTATCTGTTGAAGGACCTGCTGCATGTCTTCTGGTTTGAACTGCGTCAGCTGGTGGAATTCCAACTGGCAGTGACGCTGGTCTTCCTGGCTATAGGGGACACTCTCTTTGTCTGGTCCGGAATTCCAGATTCGGATATGCAGATGTTTGACGTGCTCCTCTTCGCAGTGTTCTTTGCGGGCCTGGTGGAAATTCTTTTTATCTTGTTGACTTATTTTGATGATCAGGCTGCCCTTCTGCGCCTTGGCGGGACATTTTTCCTGCTGAGCCTGACCCTGGGGCTCTGGGGTCTTGGTTACGGGGGTCCTGATTCTTACGGCTTTACGTTCTTTATCGCAGCTATAGGAGCTTTTTGCATGGGGTGGCGTGAACTGACACGCTTTGTGTCCAATGTAGGTTTTTACGTGTACTGTTCCCAGCCCATCTTCTATCGTCCGCCCAATGGTCCGCTGACCCATCTTGCCCAGCGGCTCAGCGGCGGCCGGCTCGTGGATATTATGAACCTGCGGCCGGAAGACTGGGGGGATGCAGAATGAAGCTCAGACAAAGAAAGCTGGCGGCAGCGCTATTGTTGACGATGCTTCTTACGGGAACTACTGCCACGACTTATGGAGCTTACCACGATCCTACGACGGATGCTCTCATGACGCTGCAGGAGTTGCGGCAAAAGCAGGCTGATCTGAAGTCCCGTCACGAGGCAATGAAAAATCTCCAGGCAGCCCGGGCGGCCGTCCTGGAGTCCGAGAAAAACCTTCAGGCTGCACGAAAAGCAGTAAAACTTGAAAAACAATACATTTTCCAGGCGGAACAGGATAGGACTGCCAGCCGCCAGGCCCTTGCCGACGCTACAGCAGCGCTTCAGGCTGCCCGGAAGCAGATGGAACAGGCTGCGGCTGTCATGGCTTCCCTGCAAGATCCCCTGAATCAGCAACAGGCGATTGTGGACCAGCTTACGGCAGAGTCCCAGGCAGTGGTGGACGAGCTGAGAGACCTGAACAACCGCATGGACGAACTGACCGGGGAGATGGATGAACTTTATAATACAGGTTCGGACCTCAGTGAAGACCGGATTGCTGCTGTCCAGCGAGCTGTAGAAGACGTGGGCTATGACCAGAACCGGCTGATGGAAGCTGTGGAACGGGCAGATGCCTACAGCTATGGTGTCTCTGATGTGGCGGCTTTAGAAGAACTGAAAAAAACCAGGACTGCTGAAATCTCCGCTCAGGCAGAGCAGGTTTCGGCTCAGGGTACGGAGGCCAGCCAGCGTCTGGATACGATCAATGACCGTCTGAGAGAAGCGTCCGTCCCTTTAGCAAAATTGAAGAGCGCTTACGATGCTGCCCGGGCTGAACGGAGTGCGGCAGAAGCCACGGCTCAGAGTGCGGCTCATTGGCAGGAAGGTGCCCGCAAATGGGTAGGGGAGGCCGACGGACGGCTCCGTGAAGCAAAAGAAAATGAAGTGAAAACGCGGCAGTGGGAAGAAGAAGCCGGAAAGGCTCTCGTCCAATCCCGCGATAATGTGTCCAACACCGCTTCTGCTGTTTGGAATCTGGGCTATGACATCGTCAGTACCCGGACCGGCTTCCTGTACCGGGGCTGGCATGGCAGACATGCCGGTCATCAGGCCTATGTGCCTATTTCCGCCTATGTGGCAGAACGGCTGGATAAATATCCGGGGGAGACCCGCGTGAATCCCAAGGACTGGCCCGTAGGAGAAAAAGTCCATGGGCTGGAAATCGGCGTTGACACAGGTCATCTGTTGTCGGACACCGGTGGGGGCAGCGGGCTGGACGGAACGCCGGGACGTTTTTCCGATTGGATGGACACGACGCTGAGCCTGCGCTACCATAATGATAATCCGGTCAATAGTGTAAGGTATGGGATAGCTATTGTAGCTCCTACGGGGGAAAGCCGGTATTATAGGGACGCCTATGTGCCCAAAGGCGTTGGTCTTTTCCAGGACTTTGGAGGAGGCTGGCAGTTCCAGCCGGAAATCGAGGGCGTCCATCATTTCACAGAGCGAGATAGTATTACTGGAAAATTGATCTATAATAACCGGCACTCTTACCACTATTCCAAGGAAGTGCCGGGTGCAGAAGTGAATCCGGGGGACCAGACCATTGCCCGTCTTGCCTATGATCATATCGGTGACAAGCACCAGCTGCGTACATGGCTTTCCTATACGTATACGGACGGTTCCCAGGAAGACGGTGTTGTTTGGAATTGGCGCGCAGACAGACCTGTCTGGCAGAAGGGCAGCCTGCTGCACTATCGGGATGGAGCTGCCGTAGAAGCCGGAGCAGCTGCAAATTTCCAGCTCCGTCCCAAAGACGAGCTGGGCCTTTACACTACCGTGGGCCATGCGGGAGCCACGGCAGGGGACTTTGATGTGCCGGCTATGAACGAAGGCGGTATCCTGCTGTCCCTGCGCCATAAAGTGACACCTGAATTTTCCTGGCAGGGCTTTGCCAGCTGGTATGCAGCTACGGTGGGCTATGATCCGCTGTATCAGGTAAAGAATGAAGGCCGATGGGAACGGTACGGCCTTGGTCTGCGGCTGGAATGGAAAGCATCCCAGGTGGATCATTGGAGCCTGGATCTGGAGCGGTACGTCCGCACCCAGAAAGATTCTTCAAATTATAACGGTTACGGTGTATCGTTCTGGTATACCCATACGTTTTGAGTTTTACAAAGAAAGGAACCTGCTATGAAGTTTTCTTCACTGCTCTGCTGGCTGTCGGCAGGAATCTTCTGTGCTGCCAGCCCCGGTGCTGCGGCTTCCCCAGTGGAAGCGCTAAACCAGACCCCGGAACAGGCCATGGTGGAGTTGACGGAGGAAATCTGCTCCTACGCAAAAGAAAAACAGCCGGATTTCCAGCTTGTGGGCAACGGAGCCCTGGGCCTGTTGGAGGTCACGAAGACGGAAACTCAGGAGGCTGTGGATAAGCTGGTGGGCTCCCTGGACGGCTTCCTGGCGGAAAGCGTGTTCTTTACCGGAAACGGGGAGAAGACAGCGGAACAGGATCCGAAGGTCCTGACGTATATCGACGCCATGCTGGCAAAGCCCAAGGCGGCCGGCAAGGCGGTTTGGACCCTGGATTATGCGCCGGATCAGAAACGGAAGAAAGTGGAAGCCTTGGGCGGGGAGCGGGGCTATATCAGCATGACCTCTGCCCGCAGCAGCCTGGATGGGATTCCTGAGGGGACGGTCCCGGACAAGAACGACCGGGACGTCAGGGGAGTTGCCCAGGCTGAAAATTTTCTCATCCTGCTGAATCCCGGCGGTTTCGAGAGCCGCTCCGCCTATCTGGAAGCCTTGGCAGAGACACCCTACGACGTGCTCATCTTAGACCTGTACTACGGCAGCGAGCCTCTGACGAGGGAGGAGGTCCGCAAGCTCCAGGCTAAACCCCAGGGGGGCCGTCGTCTGATCCTGGCTTATATGAGCGTGGGTGAAGCCGCGGATTACCGGACCTATTGGCAAACGGAATGGAACGATCCGGGGAGCCGCCCTTCCTGGATTGCCCGGAGCAACCCCAATTGGCCCGGTGCCTATCGGGTCCGGTATTGGGAAAAGCCCTGGCAGCGGATCCTCTACGGCAGTGACGAGGCTTACCTGGACGAAATCCTTCACGCTGGCTTTGATGGTGCCTTTTTGGACGTCCTGGATGCCTGGCAGACGTTTCGGTGAATCCTTGCCCGCTGCAGGCGCCTCTTCGCTCTTCACTCTTCGCTTTTCGCTTATTCATGGTATACTATTCATAAATACCCGAATATAGAAAACCACATTTAACGTGATTTTAGCACTCACCCGTAGGGGCTCCACAAGATTTTTCAACAAATTATAGTATTCCAGGTTGAAAATATCGCCAGTGGAGACCGTGTCTGGCGGGTGGCACAGGCAACATTTTTGCTTACGCAAAAAGTTTGGTGCCACCCCTACGAAATTACACGAGAATGTTAATTGCTGTTTTCCATACTCCGGGGAACAGAAACGAGGTCTTTGAAATGACGAATACGATTTTGGTTGTGGTGGATATGCAAAAGGATTTTGTGGATGGGAGCCTGGGCACTAAGGAAGCGCAGGCCATTGTACCTAAGGTGGTCAGGAAAATTATGGAATATCCCGGCCAGGTGGTGTTTACCATGGATACCCATCCCAACAACTATCTGCTGACCCAGGAAGGGCAGAACCTGCCGGTAAAGCATTGCATCAAGGGAACGCCTGGCTGGGAATTGGTGGGCGGCGTAAAGGAACTGCAGCGGGACCGTCATTATAAGATGTACGAAAAGCCCACGTTTGGCTCCATGAAACTGGCAGAGGATCTGCAGAAACGGAATGCAGAAGCCCCTATCAGCGAAATCGAAGTCATCGGGCTGTGCACGGATATCTGCGTGGTATCCAATGCCCTGCTCATCAAGGCCGCTCTGCCGGAAGTGCCGGTCAGCGTGGACAGCAGCTGCTGTGCCGGCGTAACGCCCGCCAAACACGAGGCAGCCCTGGAAACCATGAGAAGCTGCCAGGTGGAAGTGAAATAATAGCGAAGAGCGAATAGTGAAGAGCGAAAAGTTGGCCTCTGGCCTTGCAGGATAAAGGGGATAAGAGATTAACAGTGCAGTTCAGCGAACCACTAGTACATTAATACTCTTTGCTTTATTTTGTCAGCTCAGCTGACTACCTTGCCCGCCGCAGGTGCCTTTTCACTCTTCGCTCTTCACTTTCCCCAGCAATGTATCCAATATACGAAATATAGACAAAAACATTAAAACAACGAAAATTCAGACGGAGTAAAATTGTTTTAAACGTTACAATATTATGCAAAAAAGTCTCCAAAAATCGGCGAAACAGAACGGGAATTAAAAATGTTTGCCTAAAGAGGGGACAGAGTGATATGATTAATACACTTATTAGAAAGTGAGTGATACTTTATGGAAAAAGCCAATCTGGACTGGGGCAACCTGGGTTTTGAATATCGGGTTACTCCGAAACGCTATGTTTCTAACTTTAAAGATGGGAAATGGGAAGAAGGCGGCCTGATTGATGATCCTATGGTCACAATTAGCGAATGCGCCGGCATCCTGCAATATTGCCAGGAATGCTTTGAAGGCCTGAAAGCTTACACTGCTGACAACGGCGATATCGTAGCTTTCCGTCCTGACCTGAACGCAGACCGTATGTTCGATTCTGCTGCTCGTCTGGAAATGCCTCAATTCCCGAAAGATAAATTCATTGAAGCCGTAGATGCTGTGGTTAAAGCTAATGCTGCTTACGTACCTCCTGCTGGTACCGGCGGTTCCCTGTATCTGCGTCCTTATATGTTTGCATCCGGTCCTGTCATCGGTGTAAAACCCTCTAACGAATATCAATTCCGTCTGATTGCTACCCCTGTAGGCGCATACTTCAAGGGTGGTGCTAAACCTATCACCATCTGCGTCAGCGACTTCGACCGTGCGGCCCCCCATGGCACCGGCGGTATCAAAGCTGGCCTGAACTATGCTATGAGCCTGTATCCTTACGTACTGGCTCACCAGAGAGGCTTTGCTGAAAACCTGTACCTGGATCCCGGCACCCGGACCTATGTAGAAGAAACCGG
>OMUE01000077.1 GCA_900314165.1 uncultured Acidaminococcus sp. | reverse complement strand
ACGAATCCGTAGGGGTTCATCGTAAGATGAACCCACAAAGCATCTTCTTGTCAAGAATTCTTGGTGGGCGCATCTCACGATGCGCCCCTACGGGTTAGTGCAATATGCAAATTATTTATGGTTTGTTGGGATAGTGGGTTTGTTATAGAATTTATGGAGGGGAAACTATGACTATATTGGAACACGAAATGTTTATGACGGACGACCTGCGGCGGGTGCCACGGCAGGAACTGGAAGACCGCATCAACCGGTTCCGGATCCTCATGACAGAAAAAGACGAAGACTGGCAGCTGGCCGTCATCAGCGATAAAATCAACATGTATTATTTTACGGGAACCATGCAGGAAGGGGCTCTCATTATCCGCCCTCAGGACGCCATCCTGTGGGTGCGCCGGAGCCTGGAACGGGCACGGAATGAATCCCTGCTGCCACCGTCCCAGATCCGGCCCATGCGCAGCTACCGGCAGGCCGGTGCCTATTACGACGATGTAGAGTATCCGGCCATCTATGTGGCTAAAAAGCATACGACCCTGGATTGGCTGGACTTTTTTGGCAAATATTTTTCCTGTGAGGAATACAGGGACTTGGATGATGTGCTTTCCGCGCTGCGCAGCGTGAAAAGCCCTTATGAATTAGAACTCATGGCTTACAGCGGCAGGCTTCACGAGGAAGCCTTGATCCGGCAAGCACCGAAGCTGCTGCGGGAAGGCATCAGCGAAGCAGAACTAGACGTCCAGCTGTATCTCCATATGGTGCTGCAGGGTGGCCAGGGCATTGCCCGCACGAGCCGTCCTACGGGAGAAGATGTCATCGGCCTTGTTTCTTTTGGCAAAAGTGCCCTGGTCCGCACAGCGTTTGACGGCCCTGGGGGTACGGGCGGTACCTGTGTAGCCGTCCAGAGCATCGGCAGCGCCTTCCGGTTCCTGAAGCCTGGCCGCCTGGTGTATCTGGATGTACCCTGTGGCTTTGACGGGTACAATACGGACAAGACCGTAGTATATTACTATGGAGATCTGGATAAAGATCCTGAGAAGGAGACCATCCTGCGGGCGTACAACTACTGCGTGGAATTAGAAAAAAAGACGGCCTCCCTCATGAAGCCGGGAGCCGTCTTAGGTGAAGTCTATGATACGATTATGAAGGATTTTGATCCGCAATACGAGGCCATGTTTATGAACGGTGGCCGTTTCCTGGGCCACAGTATAGGCCTGTACATGGACGAGACGCCGGTCATTGCCGGCAGGGTCAGTGACACCGTAAAGGAAAATATGGTGTTTGCCATAGAACCCAAAATCGCTCTGCCTGGCCTGGGCATGGTGGGCACGGAGAACACATACAAGATTACGAAGGCCGGTGCCGTGAGCCTGACCGGGGAGCCACAGGGGTTGCGGGTCATAAATACAGCGAAGAGCGAAGAGTGAAGAGCGAAGAGGGCCGCTCTGCGGGATCCGGTCCCCTAAGGGGACGGGGAACCGCTGCGCAGAAACGCGCTAACCCCTAAACCTTAGCCCCTAACCCCTAATCCCTAATCCCTTAACCCCTAACACCTACTCAGAACGTTGCCGTATCAAATACGTGGAGTCCAAGCTTGTCGGACACAGTCCGCAGGATCATCTCGCCACCGACGCTGTTGCCCTTCTTGTTCAGTTTGGGACCAAAAGTGCCGATGCCCACGCCCTGGCGGGCAATGGCCACGATGCCACCGCCGACGCCGCTCTTGCTGGGCAGGCCGACCTTGACGGCGTATTCACCGGACTCGTCGTACATGCCACACAGCATCATCAGCGTGACGACAATCCGCACAATCCGGGAATCTATCAGCTGTTTGCCCGTGGCAGGATCCACCCCGTGGTTGGACAGGATCATGCCGTAGTGGGCCAGGTCTTTGGCTGTCACCATGACGGAGCACATGCGGAAGTATACGTCCAGAATTTCTTCCGGTTCACCATCCAGCACATTGTCGCTTTTCAACAGGAACGCAATGGAACGGTTCCGGGTGCCGGTCCGTTTTTCCGACTGGTACACGGACTGGTTCAGCCGGATCTTCGGATTGCCGCACAGCAGCCGGGCCAGGTCCAGGAAGGCCTGGAAAGGATCTGTAGCTTCTATACAGCTGGTGGTAACGATAGCCCCGGCGTTGATCATGGGGTTAAAGGGCCGCCAATCCTTTAGCTCCAGCTGCAGGATACTGTCAAACCGGTCCCCTGTAGGTTCCATACCGATCTTGCTGAATACCTTATCATAGCCGGCCGTCTGCAGAGCCAGGATCAGGGACATGGTCTTGGATATGCTCTGCATGGTAAAGGGAATATTGTAGTCGCCGGCCTGGCACACGGTGCCATCCTTCCGCATGAGACAGACCCCCAGATTGGAAGAATCTGCTTTTGCCAGTTCCGGGATATAATCCGCTACCTTGCCTTCGTACAGCACGTCCCGGCCCTGCTCCAAAGCCTCATCCAATACGGCCTGAATTTGTTCTTTTGCAATTGCCATTCCGCTGCCTCCTTCGAAGCTTTGTATTCTGTATACATTATAGCATAGAAGCAGCCGGAACTAGTAGAACAAACTACAAACAACTATAATATTGTGCTAACTCGTAGGGCCTCATCGTAAGATGAGGCCGCCTAGTATAGGAATTTGCAAATAACTTTCTGTTTGCACTAACCCGTAGGGGCGCCCCAGAGCGTAGCGGCGGTGCGCCCGTTAAAAATGTTGAATAGCCTGGATGCGGGTTTGCCGCCGGGGCCTGCAGCCCCTCTGGAAAACCCCTACGGAATTACATGTGGAAGTTAACACGGCATTCCATACTAATATTTGCTTAATCCAGCTGCAAAATGATAAAATAAACGTTACGAATATTGTTTGAAGGGGAGTCCACTATGGCGGAAAATACAGAGGAAATGGTCCTGGATAAACAGGATTTTTTGGAACAACAGGAAGTCATCAAAAAACAAGTGCTGGGCAACAGCAAGCTGACGGGAGCCCAGAAACGGGCCAGCCTGCAGGTGCTGGAGGCTGTGGGCAATTCTGTAGTCCATGGCGGTGTGCGTTCCCATGGGATTACGAAGGCTATGCTGAAGACGGCACTTCCCATTTTTGGCAAAATGAGCGAGGATAAACGGCACAATGAGAAAGAATTGCGGGTGTTGGGCTTCCTAACCTACTTTATTTATGAGGGAATCAACAAACGATGAATGCTCTGACGCTTTTTCTTCTGGCGGCGTCCTTATCTATGGATGCTTTTGCTGTATCCGTCTGCGGTGGCATGAAGATGGATCCGTCCCGGCGCTTCAAGGGGGGCCTCCTCTTTGGCCTGTGGTTTGGGGGCTTCCAGGCTCTCATGCCCTTTTTGGGCTACCATCTGGGCCATAATTTTGCCCAGGCAGCGGCCAGCTATGCCCACTGGATCATCCTGGTCATTCTGGGATATATCGGCATCGGCATGCTGAAGGAAGCCGGGGAGGACCAGGAACAGGAAAGCATTACGGGCTTTAAGACTATGTTGGGCCTGGCGGTAGCCACCAGCATGGACGCTTTGGGTGTAGGGGTAGGCTTTTCCTTTATGGAATTGGATATCCTGTCCACAGTACTGGAAATCGGTACCATTACGTTCTGTTTTTCGTTCCTGGGCTGCGTGTTCGGAACCATGATCGGCATGTGGGGCAAAGAGCGGGCCGAACAGGCTGGCGGCATCGTGCTGATCCTCATAGGCCTGAAAGCTGTTATGGAGCACTACCATTTTCTATAAGAACACATCGCTGCTTAGCAGCGATTTTTTTTAAAAGGAGGTCCTTGCCATGTCCCACCAACGGTATATCATGCACGTGGATATGGATGCGTTCTTTGCGTCCGTGGAGCAGCTGGACCATCCGGAGTACAGGGGAAAACCGGTCATCGTCGGTGGACTCAGCGGTCGCGGCGTGGTGTCCACCTGTTCCTATGAAGCACGGAAATTCGGCGTCCATTCTGCCATGCCCATGGTGACAGCTCACAGACTGTGCCCTCAGGCCATTTACGTTCAGGGCCGATACGGCCGCTATACGGAAGTGTCCCAACAGATCCGGGCTATCTTCCGGGAGTTTTCTCCTTTAGTGGAACCCTTATCCATCGATGAAGCTTTTTTGGATGTGACCGGCATGGAAAAGCTGGTAGGAGATGTAACGAAGCTGCCGGCAAAGATTAAGGCGGCCATCAAGGAACGGACGGGTCTTACAGCCTCTGTAGGCCTGGCCCCCAATAAATTTTTGGCAAAACTGGCCAGTGACCTGCAGAAGCCCGATGGGTTAGTCATCATCACGGCGGACAGAGCCGCAGAGTTTATCGCGCCCTTGCCTGTGGGCAAAGTGTTCGGCCTGGGCAGCCGCAGTACGGAAGCTTTGGCCCACATCGGGGTAATGACCATCGGTGACCTGGCCCATTGCAATCCGGCCAGCCTGAAACCCATCCTGGGCAAGCAGGCCGAGGAAATCCGCAACAGAGCTCTGGGACTGGACGACAGGCCCGTGATTCCCGACGAAGAGCGGAAATCCCTGGGACGGGAAGTGACTCTGGAACAGGACGTGGTGGGTCGGGAAGAGTGCCTGGCCATCCTTTGGGACATCTGCCAGCAGGTGGGCTGGCGGCTGCGGTCCAGCGGCCTCTGGGGCTATACGGTGACCCTGAAAATTAAGACGGCGAAGTTCCAATTGTTGACCCGCAGCCGGACCCTGGAGGAACCTGTGCAATTGGATGAGGATCTGCGGGAGCAGATTATTCTCTTGAGCCGGCAGTGGAGCTTCCGGGAACCTGTGCGCCTGCTGGGCGTCATGGTGAGCCACCTGAGCCGGGAGGGCACTACCTCGCTGGGCTTCAACCAGGATGAAAAGAAGCAAAAGCGGGCGGCAGCTCTGGATGCCTTGAAGCAAAGATTTGGAGAGCAGATTATCTACAAAGGGACAAGGAGAACGTAATATGGATAGAAGACGGAAAATCGGCATGGGTATGGTGCTGTTAGGTGCCAGCCTGTGGGGTGGCAGCAGCAACTCCATAGAATACCTCATGACCCACCAGCATTTCTCCCCGGAATTCGTACTGCTGTGCCGTATGGTGTCCACGGGCCTGGTGTTCATACTGTATTGCCTGTATAAACGCATGGACCTTTTGGCACCCATCCGCCAGGATGGCAAGCTTTTGACAAAGTTTACGGTCCTGGGTATGTATATTATGCAGGTGCCCTTTGTAAGAGCGGTGTATTATAGCAATGCGGCCACGGCTACGGTCCTGCAGTATACCATGCCGGCCATCCTGCTGGGGATGGTGCTGCTGCAGCAGAGGCGGCTGCCCGGCCGGCGGGAGGTGTTGGCCGTAGGCCTTGCTATCATCGGCACATTCCTCATTGCTACAAAGGGTGAGGGCACGAATCTTGCTGTGTCCCCGGAATCCCTGGGCTGGGGCTTCCTCAGTGCCTTTGGCATGGCCTGCTACACCATCTATGCGTCCGTGCTGCTGAAGAAGTACAGCTGCTTTTTGATCTTAGGCTGGGGCAGCCTGTTCAATTCCCTGATGCTGCTCATTATTAATCAGCCTTCACCGGCAGGTATCATCCTGAACGGCGCCACTCTGGAGGCTTTTATGGTCATGTTTGTGCTGGGGACCCTGGTAGCCTATTCTGTATATCTGCAAAGTACCCAGTATATTCCAGCCTCGGAAACAGGGACTTTGGCGGCTTTTGAACCTCTGAGCGCCTATTTCTTTTCCATCGTATTTATGGGCAACCACGTAGGCCTGGCTGAAATGTTGGGTGCCCTGTGCATCATGACCATGGTGGTCGTGCTGGCGAGGAGGAATTGAAGCTGGGATAGAGATGATAGATGATAGAAGTTAGATGATAGACAGGTAGGAGTGTTTTCGGATGGTAGAGAATTAAGGCCGAAGGTTAGGCCTCTGGGACAGTGTAGTTTTTGAAATGTCGTCCAATCGACAATTTCCAACAAACTATAGAAAGCTTCTAACCTTTGACATTTGGTTCTATTATCTATCATCTAACTTCTGTTTTTAAAGTTACGAATCTACTATTGACAGGTAGGAATTCACTGCTTATAATGTAAATCATATTAGACAAGTGGAGATTAACTCAGGAAGGGGAGTTATTTATGACTGAAAAAAAATACCATTTTGAGACCCTACAGCTGCATGTAGGCCAGGAACAAGCTGATCCGACGACGGATTCCCGTGCTGTGCCCATTTACCAAACTACGTCCTATGTATTCCGGAACTGCCAGCATGCTTCTGACCGGTTTGCCCTGAAAGACGCCGGCAACATCTACGGCCGTTTGACGAACCCTACGGAAGACGTATTCGAACAGCGGATTGCCGCTCTGGAAGGCGGCGTGGCAGCGTTGGCTACGGCCAGCGGTGCTGCTGCTGTAACGTACGCTATGCAGGCTCTGTGCCACCAGGGCCATCACATCGTCTGCGCTACCACCGTGTATGGCGGTACCTACAACCTGTTTGCCCATACGTTCCCGGATTATGGCATTGAAACCACGTTCGTAGATCCTACGAAGGGCATCGAAGTCTTTGAAGAAGCCGTCAAAGACAACACTCAGGCGATCTACATCGAATCCGTAGGCAACCCTAATGCCAACCTGATCGATATCGAAGCCGTAGCCAAGATCGCCCATGACCACAAGATTCCTCTGGTGGTAGACAGCACGTTCGCTACGCCGTATCTCCTGCGCCCCTTCGAACATGGCGCTGACATTGTAGTCCATTCTGCTACGAAATTCATCGGCGGCCATGGCACCACCCTGGGCGGCATCATCGTAGACAGCGGTAAGTTTGACTGGGCCGCTTCCGGTAAATTCCCCTGGTTGGTAGAACCGAACCCCAGCTACCATGGCCTGAGCTTTGCCAAGGACGTGGGCGCAGCTGCCTTCGCCGTTTATATCCGCGCCATCATCTTGCGGGATACGGGTGCCTGCATTTCTCCGTTCAACGCCTTCCTGCTGCTGCAAGGCACGGAAACTTTGTCTCTGCGCGTAGAACGGCAGGTAGAAAACGCACTGAAGATTGTGGACTTCCTGGCTAAGGATCCTCACGTAGAGAAAGTCAACCATCCGTCCCTGCCGGATCATCCGGATCATGAACTGTACAAGAGATATTTCCCCAACGGCGGCATCTCCATCTTCACCTTTGAAATCAAAGGCGGGTCCCAGGCAGCTCAGGTGTTCATTGACCATCTGAAGATCTTCTCCCTGCTGGCTAACGTAGCCGATGTAAAGAGCCTGGTCATCCATCCGGCTTCCACCACTCACTCCCAGATGAACGACGAAGAACTGGCTGCTTCCGGCATTACGAAGTCCACCATCCGCCTGTCCATCGGTACGGAACATATTGACGACCTGATCGACGATATGAAACAGGCCTTTGCGGCGTTGGATTAATGTTAGTGGGCTAGTGTGCTAGGGGACTAGTGGGCTAGTTGTTAGATGTAAAAATTCCTCAGGACATTGTCCTGAGGAATTTTTTTATGGAAGCTGCTCCTGGGTGGCACCCCACAAAGGGGGCGGTTTCACGAACGTGCGGAGCACACTAGTATAGGAAATTATAATTAACTTTCTGTTTGCACTAACCCGTAGGGGCGCCCCAGAGCGTAGCGGCGGTGCGCCCGTTAAAAATGTTGAATAGCCTGGATGCGGGTTTGCCGCCGGGGCCTGCAGCCCCTCTGGGAAACCCCTACGGTGTAGAATGTGAAAGTGAATTGCGATTTTCTATACTAGCAACTAGCCCACTATCAAACTAGCCCACTAAATAGCATACGCTATTGATATAAACTTTACACTATATTACAATTACATAACTAAAATATAAATGTTTTAAATAAAATGTTGCATAATAAATTCTCCGTGCTACAATAAGAAGCACATCGACAAATAATTCTCGATAAAACAATAAAATTGTTCGATAATGTTGTGAACGTAGTCAAGGAGGAATTGTTATGCGTACCATCCACAAGATTCTTGTCCCCAACCGTGGGGAAATCGCCATCCGGATTTTCAGAGCCTGCCACGAACTGGGCATCCGTACCGTTGCCGTGTATTCCAAAGAGGACATCCTGTCCCTGCACCGCAGCCGTGCTGATGAAGCCTATCTCGTAGGCAGAGGGAAGAAACCTGTGGATGCTTACCTGGATATAGAAGACATCATCCGCATCTGCAAAGAACACGACGTGGACGCCATCCATCCCGGCTACGGATTCCTGGCAGAAAACGCCCAGCTGGCCAAGCGGTGTGAAGAAGAGGGGATCATCTTCATCGGACCCCGGGTAGAACATCTGGAAATGTTCGGGGATAAGGTCAACGCCCGGATTCAGGCTGAAAGAGCCGGCATTCCCATGATTCCCGGTACCAACGGGGCTGTGAAGGGCTTTGCAGATGTGAAAGCCTTTGCGGAAAAAGTAGGCCTGCCCGTCATGATCAAAGCCGTCAATGGTGGCGGCGGCCGTGGCATGCGAAACGTGGACCGTATGGAAGATTTGGAAGAAGCCTATGAACGGGCAAAATCCGAAGCTAAGATGGCCTTCGGGGATGACGATATCTACGTGGAAAAGTGCATCATGAACCCCAAGCACATCGAAGTGCAGATCATGGGGGACGAGCACGGTAACGTGGTCCATCTCCACGAACGGGACTGCTCCATCCAGCGGCGGCACCAGAAAGTTATTGAAATGGCCCCGGCCTGGTCCCTGCCCCAGGAACTGCGGACGAACATCTGCAACGCGGCCCTGAAGCTCATGAACAATGTGCAATACGTCAATGCCGGCACCGTGGAATTCCTGGCGGACCAGGATGAGAAGCACTTCTACTTTATTGAAGTGAACCCCCGCGTCCAGGTGGAACATACGGTGACGGAAGCCATTACGGATGTGGATATCGTCAAGACTCAGATCCTGGTAGCTGAGGGCTATGCCCTGAACTCTCCGGAAATCGGCATTACCTCTCAGGACGCCATTCCCTGCAACGGTGTGGCCATCCAGTGCCGGATTACGACAGAAGATCCTCAAAACCAGTTCATGCCGGATACGGGCAAGATTGTCGCCTACCGCAGCGGCGGCGGCCCGGGCATCCGTCTGGACGCCGGCACGGCTTACCAGGGCGCGGTAGTGACGCCTTACTACGATTCCCTGCTGGTGAAGGTCACGGCTCATGCTACGAAAGCCCATGCTACCATTAACCGGATGCTGCGCTGCCTGGAAGAATTCCGCATCAGCGGCGTGAAGACGAATATATACTTCTTGAAGAATATGCTGCTGGAAAAAGCGTTCCAGAACGGGGAATGTGACGTCAACTACATCGACCGTCATCCGGAACTGCTTATTGACCCGGAAGAAGTGGACGACAGAGGTACCCGTCTGCTGTCCTACATCGGGGAAATTACGGTCAATGGCTACCGGGGCAATCCTGTGGTGGAAAAGCCGGACTTTGGCACCCCTGTGAAGCTGGACGCCGGGGATGCACCTGTAAAACCCGGTACGAAGCAGGTCCTGGACAAGCTGGGACCGGAAAAGTTCGCCCAGTGGGTGAAGGAACAGCCCCAGGTGTTGTTTATGGATACGACCTATCGTGACGCCCACCAGTCCCTGCTGGCTACGAGAATCAGAACCCGGGATTTGGTCCAATCCATGGCTTACGAAGCCCGGAAAGTACCGGAAATGTACGCCTTTGAAAATTGGGGCGGCGCTACCTTTGACGTAGCCTACCGGTTCCTGGACGAAAGTCCCTGGGACCGGCTGCGCCAGATGCGGGAAGCAGCACCGAACATCCTGTTCCAGATGCTGACCCGTGGGGCCAATGCCGTAGGTTATACGAATTATCCGCCGGAAGTGGTGCGCCAGTTCCTGGATCTGGCGGCTAAGAACGGCGTGGATGTGTTTAGAATCTTCGACTGCCTGAACCAGCTGGATAAAATGACCCTGTCCATTGACGAGGTCCGGAAACTGGGGAAGGTGGCAGAAACGGCTATCTGCTACACCGGGGATGTGCTGGATGACCGTCGGCAGAAGTATTCCCTGAAATACTACACGGACCTGGCCAAGGAAATGGCCAAGGCCGGTGCTAACATCATCGCTATCAAGGATATGGCAGGGCTGTTGAAGCCTGAGGCAGCCTATGCCCTGGTGTCCGCCCTGAAGGATGCCGTGGATCTGCCCATCCACCTGCACAGCCACGAAGGCGGCGGCTGTACCCTGTACAGCTATGCCAAAGCCGTGGAAGCCGGCGTGGATATCCTGGACGTGGCCACCAGTGCCATGGCCGGTGGTACCAGCCAGCCGTCCCTGACCTCCATGCTGTATGCTCTCCAGGGCAGCGCCCGCCAGCCCAAGATGGATATAGACGCTTTGGAAACCATAAACCGGTATTGGGAGAAAGTCCGCAGCTATTACGCCGGCGTAGACGGCAAAATGACCAGCCCCAACACCACCGTATTCCAGCATGAAATGCCCGGCGGCCAGTACACGAACCTGCAGCAGCAGGCTGCGGCCGTGGGCCTGAAGGACCGTTGGCCCGAGGTGTGCAAGCAGTATGCAAAAGTGAACCAGATGTGCGGCGATATCATCAAGGTAACGCCGTCTTCCAAGGTCATCGGGGACATGACCCTGTTCATGGTCCAAAACGGCCTGACAGAACAGGACGTGTACGAACGGGGTGACACCCTGGACTTCCCGCAATCCGTAGTGGATTTCTTTGATGGCAAACTGGGGACTCCTTACGGCGGCTTCCCGGAAAAGTTGCAGTCCATCATCCTGCGGGGTGGCAAGCCCCATCTGACCACGCCTGTGCCCCCTGTGGATATGGCCAAGGTGGAAAAGGATATGAAGGCTTTGCGCATGGCGGAAACGGAAGAAGCCGTCAGCAGCTACTGCCTGTATCCGAAGGTCTACAAGGATTACATGGCCCGGTACCATAAATATGGGGACCTGTCCATCCTGGATACGCCTACGTTCTTCTTCGGCATGAAGCCCGGTGAAGAAATCCGGGTGCACATGGATGGCAAGATGGTGCTCATCCGCCTGAACTATGTGACGAAAGCAGACCCAGAAGGCTATCGGGAAGTGCAGTTTGAAATCAACGGCATGCCCCGGGAACTGAAGGTCCTGGATCAGAAGGCCGGCGAAGGGACCACCGTGGTCCGCAAGGCCGATCCTACGGTACCCGGTGAAGTGGCCGCTACCCTGTCCGGCTCCGTGCTGCGGGTGGTCGTGGACAAAGGTACCGTAGTGAAGAAGGGCGATCCGCTCATGGTAACGGAAGCGATGAAGATGGAAACCACCCTGACCGCTCCAGTGAACGGCATTGTGAAAGAAATCCTGGTCCAGGCTGGTGCCCGGATCACGTCGGGAGATCTGCTGGTAGTCATTGAATAAAAAGCGAAGAGCGAAGAGTGAAGAGCGAAGAGGCGGCTCACGCCGAGTCCGACCCCCGCTTTAGCGGGGGCGGGGGACCGTTCCTGCCGTAGGGGCTTGCCAGAGCGAAGCGTCGGTAAGCCCGCACCCAGGAGTCGGAACGGTGGTGGGAGTGAATCGTAAGAAAAAACGGAGCTTCAGCAGTTTTGAGACTGCTGAGGCTCCGCTTTTGCGTGCCATAAATTATATTTTGCTATCCTGTCCATTGTTTGATATACTATAATTTAACACAGAAAAAATAATAGCAAACTTTGTAACTCTCTGTGCTTTATTGATGTACATTAAGAAAGGAATGAAACCTATGGAATATATTAAAAAAGGGAAAGAACGTACAAAAGAAGATCGGGCTCAACTGCGCAAGACGGTGTCCGACATCATCGAAAACGTAGTAGAAAACGGCGACAAGGCCCTGAAAGCCTATAGTGAAAAATTTGACGGCTATGTGCGGGACAGCTTCCGGGTTACAAAGGAAGAAATCGCCGCAGCCTATGCGGAAGTGCCGGAACAGGACATTGCGGACATGAAGGACGCCCTGGCCAACCTGCGGGGCTTTGCGGAAGCCCAACGGGCAACCATCCATGACCTGCCGGAATATCAGCCCCGTCCCGGAATCTATCTGGGCCACAGAGTCATCCCTGTAGAATCCTGCCTGTGCTATGTGCCTGGAGGCCGGTTCCCCCTGTACTCCTCTGCCATGATGCTCATTACCCCTGCAAAAGTAGCCGGTGTAAAGCGCATCGTGACCTGTTCCCCTGTAGCCCATGGTACGGGCCACATCAACAGCCATACCCTGGTAGCCATGGATCTGGCCGGTGCCGATGAAATCTACGCCATCGGCGGCGCTCAGGCTATTGCAGCCTTCTCCTATGGCACGGAAACCATTCCTGCTGTAGACATGATCGTAGGCCCCGGCAACCAGTTTGTAGCCGAAGCCAAACGCCAATGCTATGGCCAGGTGGGTATCGACTTCTTTGCGGGCCCCAGCGAAGTGCTGGTGGTGGCTGACAAACAGGCGGATCCGAAAGTCATTGCGGCGGACCTGTTGGCTCAGTGCGAACACGATCCCAATGCCAAAGGCATCCTGCTGACCACAGACGCAGATTTGGGCAAGGCCGTTGTGGCCGCAGCGGAAGAAGAACTGTCCTGGCTGCCTACGGCGGAGATCGCCCGCCAGTCCTGGGATACCTATAGCGAAGTCGTGGTCCTGGACGATATAGAACAGGCTGTGGAAATCGCCAACAAATACGCTCCGGAACATTTGGAAGTGAACGTGGCAAATCCGGACGCCATCATCGAAAAGCTGCACAACTACGGCTCCCTGTTCATCGGCGGCAATACGGCGGAAGTGTTCGGGGACTATGCCTCCGGTACGAACCATACGCTGCCTACCGTTAAAGCTGCCCGCTACACCGGCGGCGTGTATGTAGGCACGTTCCTGAAAACCTGCACGCACCAGAGCATGAGCCCAGAAGCCTCCAAGGCCCTGGCTCCTCTCGTAGACCGTATGGCCAAAGGCGAAGGCCTGGCAGGGCATGCGTTCGCAGCAAGAGTGAGAATGTGACCGCTTTTGTAGTGAAAAGTGAAAAGCGAAAAGTGAAAAGGGGTGCGCCGCACTAATAAAAAAGGAGCTGTGAAAAAATAATTTTCACAGCCTCTTTTTGTTTTATTCTTCCAACATCCACTCCAGCACATTCTTCTTCAGTATGCCGTTGTAGTTGGCGGTGGGAGTGATTTCGTCCAAAGTCAGCAGATACTTAGGATACTGGTCTTTTATGGCTTGCAGAGGCCTCAGCTCCCGGTCTAATACTTCGGGAGCTAACGTAGATTCTGCTACCTGATAATAAGCAAGGCCTGTTGCATCCCCTGCTACAAAATCAATCTCACCTTTTGGCAACTGGCCTACATACACCTGGCAGCCACGGCGGAGCAATTCCAGGTAGACAAGGTTTTCCAGGATATGCCCAGCGTCCCTGCCTGTATCATTCAGCAGGAGCTGGCGAAAGGCAGGATCTACCAGATAATATTTCGCATGAATCTTCAATAGTTCTTTCCCACGGACATCGTACCGGTTCGCCTGATAGAGCAGCAGACTGTCCTTCAGACTTTGCAGATACCGCTCGACAGTCTTATTATCCGTTTTGCGGCCGGCACTGGTTAAAGAGTTAGCAATCTTATTGGGAGAGATCAGACTGCCGATATTTGCGGCAATATACTTTATGATGCTTTGCAAAAGGGCAGGAGCACCACTGCCCAGACGGGTCAGAGTATCTTTGACCAATATGGTATTAAAGATTCCGGAAAGATATTCCCGGACAGCTTTTTCGTCCTGATACAGAGCCAGTGCATAGGGAAAGGAACTACTCTGTACGTAAAGAGTGTACTTTTGCGCTAAAGATAATGTGTTGTCCGAATGGCCCAGACAGAATTCCTTGAAGGATAAAGGAAGCATTTGAAGCTCGACGTATCGTCCTGAAAGGAGAGTGGCCAGTTCTCCGGAAAGGAAGAAGGCGTTGGAGCCTGTCATATATACATCTGCATTCGGCTTGATGAACAGAGAATCTACAGCCTTTTCAAAATGGGACACATGCTGGATTTCGTCCAGAAAAATATAATATTGGGTATCATCAGTCATATGGCTGATGATGTACTCATACAGAGCGTGGTATTCCTGCAGGTTTTCAAAGGCCAGATCCTCGAAATTAATCGTT
>OMUE01000189.1 GCA_900314165.1 uncultured Acidaminococcus sp. | reverse complement strand
AGCCCTCTAGCCCACTAGCAACTAGCCCACTGAAAGCAAAAAACAGGCTGTGAAGAAATTCACAGCCTGTTTTTTGCTTTCTTATTTCCCCTTTTTCGTCAGCTCATCCGCTGCGGTGCGGATGATATTGGCCAGCAGTACGTCGGAACTGTATTTTGTGCTGCTCCGTTCGTCCACCACCTGGTAGATGGCTTCGCCATTCTTCGTAGCCAGGAACGTGACACTGGCGTAGGCCGTATCGCCAGCCTTTTTGTCGCTGGTGACCGTGTCCATGCCGGCAAGGGATTCCGTGCCCACGTGGTTTACCTGGACCTGCAGGGTGATGGTATCCCGCAGCTTCTTATCCGGCAGCATGACCGGATTGTTATACATGGTGACGCCTTCTTTTTTCAGATCCCGCTGCAGGGTCAGATACGTCTTGCGGACAGCATCGTCATCCCGGACGAAGTTCGGATGGGCCTGGCGGAAATCAGCGTCCTGCCGTACTAAAGTCTTTAAGTACACGACTTTTAATTTCTGGAAAGGAAATGTGCTGCTCTTCCACCCGTTTCTTTGTGCACCGGCCGTCAGAGGCAGGGCCAGCAAGGTAAACAGCAGGGTGAAGAGGGTCAGAATTTTTTTCATGGAAGCTCCTCCTAGCATAATTTTACGTATATCATTTTACAACGGAAACAGAACCGTTTCAATGGCTTTTCGTTTTGACTATACTCCTGAATCAGGATATAATTTGTACAGCACACTATGTGTTGCGATAGGCATGGAAAGAGAGGGATGTGCATGCCAATACCTTTGGTCATCTGGGCAGCAGCCGGAATCGGGGCTGCCGGATTGAAATTATATAAAACGGCTACCAGTTCTGAAAATATGGTGAAGAACGCTATAGACCGTTACAATGAAGAACGGTATAAGTTCTATAAGAAACTGGATGAATTGCTGCCCCAGGTAGAAGCGCTGGGAGAATTGAAGGTCCGGACCTGGACCTGCTACAATAAAGTCTTTGTGATTTTGGAAACCTTGCAGAACCTGCCAGGCCATTATACCTTTAAGAGCCACAGGAATCTTCATATGCTGCCCCAGGATATGCGGCGGCTGAAGAAGGTCGTGAAAGTAGCCCAGCGGATCCAGGATAAAGACCTGGCAAAAGAAGGCACAGGGATGCTGACCATCCTGGCCCTTCAGGGCGGGGCCGCCAGTTCCTACAGCCAGAGCGAGCTGGAACGGGATGAAGCCAAGCTGGTTATGGAAAAGATGATGGATCAGCCGCTGTATACGTCTGAGGTCACGGCCCTGGACGAGATGGCTGTGCTGGAATCCGTCATGTGCTTCCCCAAAGTGCTGCGTCCGGGGTATTTTGCCGACAAGGATGGCAAAAAAATGACAAAGGACCAGGCGGCTCAATTCAAGGAAGACACGGATGCCCAGTCCTTGCTGCTGGCCGATGCTCAGGCCCGGGCAGACCGGCTGCTGGAGGTCGTAAGCCATGTGCTGAGAACCATGGAAATTTTGAAGAAGGAACAGCATGAACAGATAGAATTTTTCCAGAGCCTCGTACAGACGAAGGCGGATTACAACGATTTTACTCTGGAAGAAAAAGACCGGCTGAACTTCGTAGTGTCCCTGGGCTTCGTGCTCCGGGAGCTGGCTCGGACGGATATCGTGCTGAAGAACGGCAATATGAGCATCATTAACAGGACAGGGCTCCGGGGGCCTCTGGGTAAGGCTAAGGATCTGCTGCCTGTGGAAAATAGAAGTCTCTTAGAAGAACAAGTCATTTAATGAACTACAGAATAGGAGGAAGAAGTATGATTACGACAAAAGGATTCAAAGCTTACGACATCCGCGGTGTGGTTCCCACAGAAGTGAATGAAGAACTGGCCTATCGCCTGGGCCGGGCTCTGGCCTTTTACCTGAAGGCACAGACTCTGGTCATCGGTCATGATATCCGCCTGTCCGGTCCCAGCATTACGAAGGCTGCCGTGGAAGGTATGCGGGATGCTGGCGCCAGCGTCCGGGATCTGGGCCAATGCGGCACGGAAATGATGTATTTCGCTACGGCTCACCTGAAAGCAGACGGCGGCATGATGGTAACGGCCAGCCACAACCCGAAGGAATACAATGGCATGAAACTGGTTCGCAAGGAAGCCCGTCCTATTTCTGCTGATACGGGCCTGAAAGACCTGGCTGCTATGGTTATGCTGGAAGACTTTGAAGAAAAGGTTCCGAAAGCCGCCAAACGCGGGGACTATGAAGAAGTGAACATTGTGCCCAGTTACGTAGAACACCTGCTGAGCTACATTGATGTGAGCAAGATCCAGCCTCTGAAGATCGTGGCTAACCCCGGCAACGGCGGTGCCGGCCCCATCGTGAAAGAGCTGGCCAAACATCTGCCCTGCAACTTCGTGTATGTAAACGACGAACCGGACGGCAACTTCCCCAACGGTGTACCTAACCCGCTGCTGCCGGGCAACCGGGCTGCTACCAGCCAGGCCGTCATTAAAGAAAAAGCTGACCTGGGCATTGCTTGGGATGGGGACTTCGACCGCTGCTTCTTCTTTGACGAAAACGGCCGTTTCATCGAAGGCTATTATCTGGTAGGCCTGTTCGCCCAATACTTCCTGAAGAAACATCCGGGCAGCAAGATCTTGTATGATCCACGCCTGATTTGGAATACAGAAGATATTATCGCCCGCCTGGACGGCGAACCGGTCCGCTGCAAGAGCGGCCATGCGTTCATCAAGGAATGCATGCGGCAGAAAGGCGTCATTTACGGCGGCGAAATGAGTGCCCACCATTATTTCCGGGACTTCTCCTACTGCGACAGCGGCATGATTCCCTGGCTGCTGATGATCTCCCTGATCTCTACCAGCGGCCTGTCCCTGTCCCAGATGGTGGATGCCCGCATCAACGAATTCCCCTGCAGCGGCGAAATCAACCTGAAGGTGGCCGATGCAGATGCCGTCATCGACAAATTGCAGAAACGGTTCTCCACCGGTATCCAGGATCATATGGATGGCCTCAGCGTATTGTACGATGAATGGCGTTTCAACCTGCGGAAATCCAATACGGAACCTGTGGTCCGCCTGAACGTGGAAACCCGCGGCGACAAAGCTCTGCTGAAACAGAAGACCAACGAAATGCTGGAACTGATTGGCGGGGAAAAAGCATAAGTCTTAGGGATTAGGGATAAAAGGGGTTAGGGATTAGTAGTGCTCTGCACATCCTAAATCCGGCCCCCTCTGGGGGCGGAGGGCCATCGGAGATGGCGGTGGGGGCGTCCGGAGGACAAATAGTCCCTAACTACTAACCCCTAATCCCTATAATCTAAAATATAGAATTTGGAGGAACAACCTTGAACGTATTAGTAACCGGGGGAGCCGGATATATCGGTTCCCATGTTGTGGAAGAACTGGTGGCAAACGGCTATACGCCTATTGTCTATGATAATTTCAGCACAGGCCATGTGGACGCCGTGTCTGACAAAGTCCAGCTCATCGAAGGGGACATTCATGATTTTACGTTCCTGAAACATATCCTGGGGGAATATGAAATCGATGGAGTCCTGCATTTTGCGGCCAGCAGCCAGGTTGGTGAATCCATGGTAAACCCTGGCAAGTACTACTACAACAATGTAGCCGGTACCCTGGGCCTGTTAGATGCCATGCGGGAAGCCGGCGTAGAGCAGCTGGTATTTTCTTCTACGGCTGCAGTATACGGGGAACCGGAAGCCGTGCCTATTACGGAAGACATGCCCCTGCATCCTACGAACGTCTACGGCCGCACGAAGCTCATGATTGAAAAGATGATGGCGGACTATGCCATGGCCTATGGCCTGCGGTATGTGGCCCTGCGGTATTTCAATGCTGCTGGTGCTTCCTTGCTGGGAAATATTGGCGAAGACCATCGGCCTGAAACCCATCTGATTCCTCTCATTATCCAGGCGGCTATGGGCAAACGGGCCAGCGTGTCCATCTTCGGTACGGATTATCCTACGCCGGATGGCACCTGCCTGCGGGACTACATCCACGTGAAAGACCTGGCCAGCGCCCATGTGCTGGCTATGAACCATCTGGCGGATGGCGGTGACGCCCGGGTGTACAATCTGGGTACGGAAAACGGGTTCTCCGTACGGGAAATCATTGCAGCTGTAAAGAAGGTCACCGGGAAAGAATTTACGGTCAAAGAAGAAGGCCGGCGCAGCGGCGACCCTGCCAAACTCATCGCTTCTTCTGAAAAAATCAAGAAGGAACTCCATTGGGAACCCAAGTACAGCAACATCGAACAGATTGTGGCTACGGCTTGGCGCTGGCATGAAGGCCATCCCGATGGCTACGCGAAATAAGCGGTATGGATATCTTAGTCACTGTGGACAACCTGAAGAAAAGCTTTGGGATCCACGATGTATTTCAAAATGTCAGCTTTACGTTGCGTAAAGGGGAAAAGACGGGCCTGGTAGGCGTAAACGGCAGCGGCAAGACCACGCTGCTGCGCTGCCTGCTGGACCCGGACTTTGCAGATGGCGGTACGGTGAAATTTGCCGGAGAACTGCGCCTGG
The DNA here is from genome assembly GCA_900314165.1 of uncultured Acidaminococcus sp. Next base: position 5,833 of record OMUE01000189.1, on the reverse strand, counting down.
GTTACGTGCAACAGGGGTTTAACGACTTTAAGGAAGAAACTATCTGGCAGTTCATGCAGGGAGCCTGCCCGGACATCCTCCAGCTGCGGGAAAAGATGCGCAGCCTGGAGCTGGAAAGCGGCAAGGTCAGTGGTGAAGCGCTGGATGAGATTCTGAAGCAGTATGCCGGCGTAGAAAACCGCTATGCCCATATAGACGGCTATCACTACGAAAGCAATATCAAAAAAGTGCTCATAGGCCTGGGGTATCCGGAGGAGACCTGGGAGAAACGGGCGGACAAATTGTCCGGGGGCCAGAAGACCCGGCTTATGCTGGCGGCAGCTCTGGTAAACAACCCGGACCTTTTGGTGCTGGATGAACCTACGAACCACCTGGACATCTTTATGACGGAATGGCTGGAAAAGTACCTGAAGGAATTCCGGGGCGGCGTGCTCATCATCAGCCACGACCGGACGTTCTTAGACAACGTGGTGGAAGATATCCTGGAAATGGAAGGCAAGACTATCCACCGTTTCAAAGGCAACTATAGCCAGTACCTGGCCCAGAAGGAAATCCAGGTGCTGTCCCAGACGCGCGCCTACGAAGCCCAGCAGGAATACATTGCCAAGACGGAAGAATACGTGCGGAAATACAAGGCCGGCATAAAAAGCAAGATGGCCCGGGGCCGTCAGTCCCAGTTGGACCGGCTGGAACGCATAGAGGCACCGGAGCAGGCGGAGACGTTCCGGCTGCGGCTGCCCCATGCGGCGGAATCCGCCGAAAAGGTCATTATGTTGGAACACCTGGACGTAGGCTATCCCGGTACCTGTCTTTTGAAGGATGTGGACCTGACCCTGCGCCGGGGTGAAAAAGTGGGCATCATCGGTCCTAACGGCTGCGGCAAATCCACGCTGCTGAAAACCATCCTCCAGGACCTGCCTCCTCTCAAGGGGGAAGCCCGCATCGGCAACCGGGTCCAGATCGGCTACTTCTCCCAGAGCTACGAGCGGCTGGATGAGAAGCAGACCATTATGGAAAACTTCCTGACGGAGTACGGTTTGACGGATGAAGAAACACGCCGGCTCCTGGGCAGTATGATGTTCCATGGGGATGATGTGTTCAAAGTCATCGGCACCCTCAGCGGTGGCCAGAAGGCCCGCCTCGTGCTCCTGAAGCTGGTACTGGACGGAGCTAACTGTCTGCTGCTGGACGAACCTACGAACCATCTGGACATTGCGGCTAAGGAAACTGTGGAAGAAGCTTTGAGAAGCTTTGATGGCACAATCCTGTTGGTCAGCCACGACCGTTATCTGGTCAACCAGGTCACAGGACGGATCTGGGCCGTGGAAGACGGTCATGTAACGGATTACAAAGGAAATTTTGATTTCTATAAAGAAGAAAAGGCCAAACGGGCCCAGCTGGCGGCAGGAACGGCAACCCAGTCCGTAAAGAAGGCTGAAGCGAAAAAGGAAAAACCGGAGCCGGCACCGGCTGTACCGAAGGCTGAGAAAACGTCTCAAAAACCGGAGAAGAAACCGGCCTACAGTCAGGCAGAAGCGGAAAAGAAGCTGCCCCAGGTCGAACTGAAAATCCGGGAATACGAAGCCCTGCAGAAGGTCCTGAGCCAGCAGATTGCAGATCCTGCTAACCAGCAGGATCTGGAGACTAGTACGAAATTAGCCAACGAATATGCGGAAAATGACAAGATCCTGGATGGGCTCATGGCCCAGTGGGAAGCGCTTATGGAGGCTCTGGAATGACCATAGAGGAATTCCTGCAGAACTTGCAGGGGTACGAAAAACAAGGAGTGTTCAATCCTTGGCGGGACTATGACCCTTCCTGTGACATAGGCCCTCAGGCTCCCGTCATCCGGGCAGCGAACCTGCGTCGCTATCTGCAGCTGCGGCAGGAAGCCCGGTTCCTGTTCATTGCGGAAGGCCTGGGATATCAGGGAGGCCATTTTTCCGGCATGGCGATGACCAGCGAACGGATCCTGCTGGGACATCATCCTACGGTGCGGCCTGAAGTCGTGCTGGGGGATGGTTGGCAGTATCAGCGGACCAGCAATCCGGGCAGCCCTCTGTTGAACAAGAAACAGAAAGAACTGGGGTTTAACGAACCTACAGCCACCATTATGTGGGGGGAGCTGGCTAAAGAAGGCCTGGCTCCTTTTCAGACTATCTTATGGAATATTTTTCCGTTCCATCCCTATAAAGCAAGCGGAATCCTGTCGAACAGGACTCCTACGGGACCGGAACTGGATGACGGCATCGTTTATGCCCGGCTGCTGATGGAACTGGTGCCCCATATGCAGGTCATCGCCATCGGCCGGAAAAGTGCCGGGACTCTGGAAAAATATGGTGTACCCTGCGCGGCCGTGCCCCATCCTTCCATGGGAGGAGCCAATCGGTTCCGGGCTGCTGTAGAGGCTCTGTTTACCCGGTAAAGGAGTCAGATATGGAGCAAAGAAGTACATTAGCTTCCATGACCAAGGAACAGGTATTGAAGATTGCCCTGAAATCCGGCAAGATCCTGTTGACCAGCGGGGCGGAGACCTATCGGGTAGAAGATACCATGATCCGCATCTGCCATGAGGGGGGCATCGACACCATTGCGGCTTTCTGTACGCCTTCCCTGATCATGATCGGGGAAGCCAACATGGAAGGGGCGAACCTGATGTACCGCATTACCCAGCGGGGTACGGATCTGCGGAAAATCAGTGAAATCAACGATATGTCCTTCCATATGCCCCATTGGAATCAAAGTTTCCAGGACACCATGGCCATATTGGAAACTATCGACAACAGACCTCCCCGGTCCGCCTGGCAGGAAATCTTCTGGTCAGGTCTGGCAGGAGGCTTTTTTGCGGTGGTATTAGGGGGCGGTCTCCTGGAGTTTGCGGCGGCCTTTCTAGGCTCTTTCCTGTCCATGGCCTTTATCAAGCTCATGAACCCGTTCCATCCCAGCAGTTTCTGGGGAACGACTATGGCGGGAGCTATTATCTGCTTCTTAGTTGTAGTGTTCCGCAAACTGTGTCCGGATCTCATTATGGAACTGGCCATTGCCGGGGGTATCATGCCCTACCTGCCGGGTATGGCTTTTACGAACGGCATCCGGGACTTTATGGCGGGAGATCTGCTTAGCGGTACCTGCCGGGCCGGAGAAGCTATTTTCCTTGTAGGCGGCGTGGCTATAGGGATTGCCACCGTCTTAGGCGTATTATATATGTAGGAGAACGAAATGCCTTTAGCAGCTACGATCTTTATTAAAACGGTAGTCTCGTTTTTTGCTACAGTGGCCTTTGGAAAGTTGTTTAACTGTCCGAAGCATTGCCTGTACAAGGCCGGCTTTGTGGGTATGGTGGGCTTTGGAGTCTATATTGTGCTTTTAAGCGGCTTCGGACTCAGCTCCATGCTCAGCAACTTTGCAGGGACGGTAGCCCTGTCCATCTGCAGTGAAATCTTTGCCCGCTGGTACCGGCAGCCCGTGCCCATTTTTTCCATCCCCGGGGTCATTCCACTGGTGCCCGGATTGCCTTTGTATCGGGCCATGAATTATACGATGTTGAACGCCTACAGCCTGGGCATGCATACGTTCGTATCCGCAGCCCTGGATGCTACGGCCATTGCCATGGGCATCCTGCTGGTGTCCGGCCTGGCAAAAGTATATAAGACCAGCAAGGAGCTGGTACACCATAAAAAGCGAAGAGCGAAGAGCGAAGAGGCGCCTGCGGCGGGCAAGGAAGAATGGAAAAGCAAAGAGGAGGAAATAGGATGAAGAAAATGTGGACGAAAGTCCTGGGGCTGTTGCTGGCTGTGCAATTTTTGGTGGCCGGCTGCGGCGGAGCCCAGCAGAAGCAGACCGCTAAGAAAGCGGAACAACCTGTAAAAGCACCGGCTCAGGCTGCTACCCTTAAAAAGAGCGTGCAGGGGCCTTTGAAAATTACGGTTATCGATGTGGGCAAAGCGGACAGCATCCTGATCCAGCTGGACGGCAAAAACTATCTGGTAGATTCCGGCTGGCAGGCCGATGGGAATTCCCTGGTGGCCAAGCTACGGAAACTGGGCGTCAAGTCTCTGAACGGAGCGTTCCTGACCCATCCTCATAAAGACCATATCGGCGGCATGATTGCCGTCCTGAACAATTTCCATGTGGACCGGCTCTATTACACGAATGTGAAGAATCCGGAATCCGGGCTCATGAACAAGGTCATGAAGCTCGTCAAAGACAAAAAGATTCCCACTACGCTGGTTGTGGCCCCTATGGATATCCCTCTGAAAGACGGCGCCAGCTTCAAAGTATTCTGGCCTCAAAAGACCCATATCAAAGTGCCGGGAGATACGAATATCAACCCTAACAGCATGGTGATGCGCTTTACCTACAAGAACTTCACGATGATGTTTACCGGGGACGCTTATAAGGAATCCGAAGCCCAGATCATTTCCCTGTATCCGGCCAAGGAACTGCGCAGCGATGTGCTGAAGGTAGGCCATCACAGCAGCAATACATCCACCTCTACAGAATGGCTGAAGGCTGTGAAGCCCATGGTGGCTGTCATCAGCTGCGGCAATAAGCCTGGCGAAAACAAGTATCCGAACAAAACCACTCTGAAACGGTTGAAGACCGCCGGGATTAAGATTTATAATACGTATACAAATGGCAATATCACCATTACCAGCGATGGCGACGGCTATGCTGTAAAGGGTGAAAAATAAGGAGGAGATTCCAATGGCAGTATTTACTGAAAAAAAGCATGTAGAAGTAGAAAATCCTGGAACCGGGAAAATCGTAAAAGATATCATCATGGATCCGGAAGTATTCCAGGGCGCGAATGACCTGTTTGCCCAGATCACTCTGCATCCCGGCTGTGCAGTACCCATCCACCAACATCTGGGAAACAATGAAACCTATTATATCCTGAAGGGTGAAGGGGAATATACGGACGAAGGCATCGTGCTGCCGGTGAAGGCAGGCAACGTAACGTTCTGCCCCGATGGCGGTACCCATGGCCTGAAGAATACCGGTAAAGAAGATCTGGTCTTCATCGCCCTGATCGCCAATACGCCTGGATATAGAAGATAATTTAAGCGAAAAGCGAAAAGTGAAAAGTGAAAAGGGTGCGCGGCACTGCCCCCTCGCCATCTAACGATGGCCCTCTCCCCCTACGGGGGCGACAGGGGTGTCCGTCCAGCGGACCGCTAGCTCACTTGCAACTCACAAAATAAAGAGGTGGCACTTAGGTGCCACCTCTTTATTTTGTGAACTCTTTGTGAAATCTTTCGAAGTACCACACTAAAGTGTATACAAAATCGAGAAATTTTTGTACTGCTATAAAGTATTTTCAGGGGAAAAATCCTAGGAAAAATGCTACTGTTACAGGTTGATGAAACACTAGGGACTGTGTAAAGAAAGAACGGCTTAAAATGTGGGTTTAACCGCCAAAAAACTTTAAAATTTTCTTGACACTGCCTGTCAAGGATGTTACAATACTCAAGTGTCACAGAGGGGTAGTATGTCTTTTGGAGGTGTCTGAATGTTCCTTGCAGACATAAAGAACGGCCTGCCGGTTGTGGTTGGAGTAAAACAATCCCAAAAGGCAATTGCCCGCAATCAGGCTAAAGGTGTGCTGATTGCCCAGGATGCTGATGAACATGTGACGGGCCCGGTCAAGGCCCTGTGCGAAGCCAAGAAAGTTCCTTTAGAGCTGGTACCTACCATGCAGGAGCTGGGCAAGGCTTGCGGAATCCATGTCGGAGCAGCCGTAGCTGCTGTGCTGAAATCCCGGTAGTATCTTCATAAAGAAGATCACATACACATTAAATCTTATACTCGAGAAAGGAGGTGCCGGAATGCC
>OMUE01000033.1 GCA_900314165.1 uncultured Acidaminococcus sp. | reverse complement strand
GTTTGGCAGCCGCTTCATCCACCAGGTCGATGGCCTTATCCGGCAGGAACCGTTCATTGATATACCGGTTGCTGAGCGTTGCAGCCGCTACCAGGGCAGAATCCTTGATGCGGACGCCATGGTGCACTTCGTACCGTTCCTTCAGGCCACGGAGGATGGAAACCGTGTCTTCCACACTGGGTTCCGTCACCAGTACAGGCTGGAACCGGCGTTCCAGAGCAGAATCCTTTTCAATGTATTTTCTGTATTCGTTTAAGGTCGTAGCCCCGATGCAACGCAGTTCCCCTCTGGCCAGCATGGGTTTCAGGATATTCCCGGCATCCATGGAGCCTTCGGAAGCCCCGGCACCTACCACCGTGTGCAGTTCATCGATGAACATAATGATCTGGCCGGCGGATTCGGACACGATCTTCAGGACCTTTTTCAGTCTCTCTTCGAATTCCCCTCTGTACTTGGCACCAGCTACCAGGGAAGCCAGATCCAGGGCATACAGAGTCTTGTTTTTCAGGGATTCCGGCACATCACCGGCTACAATCCGGCGGGCCAGCCCTTCTACAATGGCCGTCTTGCCGACGCCCGGTTCACCGATGAGTACAGGGTTATTCTTTTTCCGGCGGGACAGGATTTCAATAGTCCGGCGGATTTCATCATCACGGCCGATAACAGGATCCAGGGCGCCTTTTTTCGCCTTCAGAGTCAGATCCTGCCCATATTTCTCCAGGGTCTTCTTATTCTCGTCAGCATCCTGGCCACCCTGGTACTTATCCACCAGATTCCGGATGGCACTTCTCGTAATGCCGTATTTATGGCACAGGTTCACGACTTCCGTATCCCCGTCGTCGCACAGGGCGGCCAACAGATGGGATGGGGTCACTTCATTCTGACCGGCAGCTTTTTCCGCCAGGGCAAACACCCGGGCCAGGCCCGTGCTCATGCCCAGTCTGTCCGTACCTTTGACGGACGGAATCTCTTTCAGCAGATGGTCCACGTCTTTGTTAAAGGCATTTTCATCCACTTTTAGACTCTTCAATACAAATTTAAAGAACCCATCAGGCTGGGCACACATGGCAGATAACAGATGCACCGTGCTCAGTTCCTGGTTGTAGTTCATAACGGCCTGCTGCTGGGCAGCTTCTAATAAGTTTTTCACTTCATCGCTTAAGCGTTCTGCCTGCATAACAAACACCTCCAAAAACTTTCCTATCAAATCATTGCCTTAAAGACAAGTTCCAAAATATTGATTTCCAGCTGTCCTCGTTTTTCTCCGACAAAAAACAGGACCGGGGAAGTGACTTTTTTACTTCCTGGTCCTATTCTACACAGTAAAAGTCAAAAAGTCAAATACTTTTTTCGATTTTTTGACTTTTTATTTTTTACAAGATTCATATAACATCTGCCACAAATCTGCTGACAGCTTAGCAGTGCCGTTCCTACCAGTCAGCAGCGCCTTCCCTTCCTGCCAGTCTGCCTCCATCAGGAAAGGCTGGCCCAAAAGCCACAGAGCACGGCAAAGTTTCAAGGCATTTTGTAATTCGGAAGAGTGGCTCTCGGAACCGCTTTCCCATTGAGCCTTCAATAAGTCCAAACCCAGGGCGGCCTCATGCTGCAGCAGATTCCTCCAGACCTGATCCGGAGCCTCCTGACCGTTGAATTCCGGCATTTCCTCTTGTCCGTTCTGGAAATTTTTGTAGCCCAAGAGCTCCATCCCTCTGCGGAATTTGCTTTTCTCTTCCGGCAGCAGCAGGATTTCCCTAGACAGGGCCATCGTATAGGCCAGCAGTTCCTGGTCTGAGCCCTGCTTCAATTCCAGTTCGATTTCATAATAGGAGCCTGCTTCCCATCGGCCGAAATTCCGCCCCTATCCACGGATAATTCCACTACCGTAGCCGGAGAAACCTGCAGGAGGGCCAGCTCCCTCGTCACGTTTACCGTAAATAAGGGTTCCAGGGCAGCCCTTGCCAACAGTTCCCGGAGGTGCTGGTCAATAGCAGGAGCAAAGCCGGCCAGCACTGGTTCTGCTACCGTAAGGGGCTGGGTGTATTCTCCCCGCAAAGAAAAGCCATTTACTGTCTTGCCCCGGGTTTTCACTGTGGCTTCCAATTCTTGGCCATTTGTTTCCCGGATTCGATAGGCCATGCCTGCCTTTGTCAGCCGCCGGTCCTGAGTGTCGAAATACCGGTTCACCAGCTTGAGCGTATGACGGCTGCCGGCTATGACTGTATCCTGAAACAGCGGCAGCTGGAATAGTTTTTCCCGGCCCGCTGTAGTAGAGACTAATTTGATTTCTTTTTCCTGTGTATTAGGCATAGTAGCACCTCCGGAGATATTGTAGCATAACGACTTGGATAAAGCGAAGAGTGAAGAGTAAAGAGCGAAGAGGTGCCTGCGGCGGGCAAGGTGCAGAAGATAGATGATAGATGATAGAACCTGTTGTCGGGGGTTAGGAAGTTGCTATCGTAAGGTTTAAAGTGTTTCAAAATCATCTATCATCTTTATGTTATAATAAACAGGAACAAAATCTACACTTACGGAGGAATCATAAATGAAAAAGTCTGTCGACATCTTCGCTTATGCGGAAACCATATTGAAGGCTCTGCCAAAAGGGATCCTGCTGACTACGGCCTGTGATGGCAAGGTCAATACCATGACCATCGGCTGGGGTAGTCTGGGCGTTAACTGGCGCAAGCCCGTGTTCACAGCCTATATCCGGGAAAGCCGCTACACTCGTCCCATGCTGGAAAAGAGCCGGGAATTTACCATTAACGTGCCTTTAGACGCTGTAAACCCGGACATCATCAAGATCTGCGGCAGCAAGTCCGGCCGTGACATGGATAAAATCAAAGAATTAGGCCTGACTCTGGTGCCCGGGGAAAAAGTCCAGGCTCCGGCCATCAAAGAACTGCCCCTGACTCTGGAATGCAAGGTCATCTACGTGCAGAAGCAGGATCCCCAGGCTCTGACGGACGACATCCGGGACACCCAGTACCCCGTCATGCCTCCCAGCCCTTACCGGGAAGACGACAGAGATTTGCACATCACCGTTATGGGTGAGATTGTAGCGGCGTATATAGTGGAGTAAACTTGAGCGAGACGTTAGAGGTTAGACATTAGAGATTATTGGCCTCTGGCCTGCCCCCTCGCCAGCTTCGCTGTCCCTCTCCCCCTACGGGGGCGACAGGCCGCTGGCCGGGCGGAGCCCTGTCATCCCCGCGAAGGGAGGGGAACCGTGCGAAGCACGGTGGTGGGGCCGTCCAGCGGACCTCTTTTCCAGTGCAGGAGCGGACTTGTGCGCTGCACGGTCTTGGTTTATCAAACAGGAATGTCCTATGGGCGTTCCTGTTTTTTTATTTTAGGTAGGAATTCACATACAACTTTCTGTTTGCACTATCCCGTAGGGGCTTGCCAGAGCGTAGCGTCGGTAAGCCCAAAATCACGCCGAACTGCCCTGGATAGCGGGTTTACCGCCAGGACTTACGATCCTTCTGGCAAACCCCTACGGAGTTGAATGTAAACGCTAATTACGGTTTCCTATACTAGCCCACTAATCCACTAGCCCACTATTAAATATTGACACTTCTATAATTAAAAGTTATTATTAATATATAGTCCCTACGATTCGCAAATATTATTTATTTTTAATAGTATACAAATAAGGAGGGCAGCCCATGCTCACACGAAACCAATTGGCTCAGCGGTTAAAGGAACTGGGCCTGAAGATTACCCCTCAGCGGCTGGAGGTATACTCGGCTTTTTCCGGTCCGGACGTACATCCTACAGCCATGGAAGTTTTTGAAACAGTCAAACTCCACATGCCCACCCTGAGCTTTGCGACCATTTATCAGGCTCTGAATTTTTTCTGCCGCATTGGCCTGTTGCAGATTGTAGACGTAGGAGACGGCATTATGCGCTACGATGTGGATACCCGGCCCCACGCCCATATCCGCTGCAAAACCTGCGGTAAGGTCCAGAATCTGCTGCTGCCCTATCACCAGGACCTGGACAAGGAAGCCGCTGCCGAAAGCGGCTTCGAAATCCACCAGCACCAGACGTATTTTTTAGGAATCTGTGAAGAATGTAAAGCAAAAGAGCAGTGAAGCAAACGCTTCACTGCTCTTTTTAGTAATAAGTTTTTCTCAGAACGGTCCCATGTGGATGGCGCTGGCATAGCTCATGACGATGAAGGCGAAGATCCACCAGATGCCCAGCAATGGGAAGGCGAATTTCCACCATTTCTTGATGGGCACACCGGCCATGGACAGGACGGTCATAGTCGTGCCGCTGGCAGGAGTAATCATGTTCGTAAAGGCATCGCCCATCTGGAAAGCCAGGACGGCGGTCTGACGGGTCATGCCGATCAGGTCAGCCAGAGGCGCCATAATGGGCATGGTGATAGCAGCCTGGCCGGAACCGGAAGGTACCACCAGGTTGAACACATCCTGTACCAGGAACATACCGAAAGCCAGCAAAGACTGAGGCAGGGCATTCAGCATATTAGCCAGGGTGTAGATGACCGTATCCAGGATCTTGCTTTCGTTCATGACGATGGTGACAGCACGGCAGGTGGATACCATCATGCATGGCAGCGCCATGTTCTTTACGCCGCCGATAAAGGCTTTGGCAATTTGGTTCGGACTCATTTTGGCCACGATACCATCATAAACCGTCATCATCAGGAACAGGGCTGCCAGTTCGTCCATATAGAAGCCGAACTTCACAACGCCAATCAAAATGGCAATAACGGTGACCACGAAACCCAGCATAACCAGTTTATGTTTTCCGGTCATGGTGATTTCCTGTTCGTATTGGGCCAAGTCCATATTGGCTTTGTAGATCTGATCGTATTCATACATAGGGCTGAACTGCGGGTTCTTCTTAACCCGGCGGGCATACCACATGCAGTAGATCACGTCGATGATGATCAGGGTTACCAGCATAACAGCCCGGAATTCAATGCCGGAGAACATGGGCAGGCCGGATACACTCTGAGCTACGCCTACGGTAAAGGCGTTCGTAATACCGGCACCGTAGCCGCCGCCTACTGCCACCAGGGGCAGGGACACAGCCACGATAGAGTCAAAGCCCAAAGCATAGCACACAGACATGATCAGGGGCACGAAGGCGATGTATTCTTCGGAGCAGCCGGCCATGGAGCTCAGGCAGGTAAAAATGGTCAGGATGACAGGAATCATCATGACTTCACGGCCCTTCATCTTGTGCACGATATGGCCCAAAGCGGCATGGATGGCACCGGTTTCTGCCATGACGTTCAGGGCGCCGCCGATGATCATCAGGAAGCCTACGATGCTGGAAGCCCCCTTCACGCCTTTAGGAATGGCCATGAACATGGAGAACAGCGTAGCCGGTTTCTTGGCAATATAGTGGAACGTGGTGGGATTTACGACCATACGGCCGCTGGCTGCGTCCTTCACCCGGTCGAATACGCCGGCCGGAATCACATAGGTCAGCACGGACGTGATGACCAGGAACGCAAAGATCAAGGTAATAGGGCTGGGTACGGAGACCACCTTATTGACGGGCTTCTCCAACGGTTTCTTTGTGTCTTCACTCATTTTTAACTCCCCTTCTTGTTACTCGATGCAGCTGATAGCTGCACACAGCACCATGGTCCGTTGGAACATGGTTTCTACGTTGGCAAATTCTTCCAGGGTATGCTCCCCGTCTCCCTGCACCCCCAGGGAATCCAGGATGGGGATCCCGGCTAAAGCCATAAACGATGCATCGGAACAGCCTCCCGGATGGACGGAGCCAAAGGGCGGCAGGCCGTAATCCGCGGCCGCTTCATTGACCAGGGCCAGCAGTTCGTCGTTGCCCTCCATATGCTCGAACACGGGCATGCTGGAAACGAATTCAGCCTTAGCTGTGCAGCCCGGTACGTAAGTTTTAGCACAGATGGCCTTGATCTTTTCCTGCAGCATGGCCTTGTCGCTGTTATGGTCGAAGCGGCAATCCACTTCTATACGGCAGTCCGCAGGAATGGCATTGGATACTACGCCGCCGCTGACGATATCCGTGCTGACAATGAGGCCTTCTTCCAGATTTGTCAGTTTCCGCAGCTCCACGATGATGGATGCCATAGCTTCAATGGCGTTGGCACATCTGGCATAATCATTGCCTACGTGACCGGCCTTGCCGTGGGTGGTAATCCACACATCCATGCACCCTTTCCGGGCCACTGTCAGGCAGTTGTCCATGCGCCCTGTTTCCATGTTGAACGCGCACAGACAGCCTTTGCCTTCCTCAGCCAGCAGCTCCGGCACATTGGAGCCCATATGGGTTGTCTCCTCGTCCCCTACGAACACCAGCTTGAAAGGATGCTTGTCATAGCCCAGCTTGTCCAGGATCTTCACGATGTAGATGCCCATAACGGCACCGCCCTTCATATCGCAGACACCGGGGCCATAAGCTTTGCCACCTTTGATGGTAAAAGGATTTTCCGGGTAGCTGCCATCGGGGAATACCGTATCCAAGTGCCCACTGATGAGGATGGGTTTGCCGGGCCGTTCCTTATGGAAAAACGCCCGCAGCATGGGAATCTCACAACCGGTCTCTACCAGTTCGCTTTCCATGCCCTCCTGCTGCAGCCGTTCACTGACCATGCCCAGCAGCTGGCGCATGCGCTTTCCTTCCTTGCTGCCGGCCTGGAAATTCACCAGCTCCTTCCACAGCTCCAGCATATCCTGCCGATAGCCCTCTACAAGCTCTTTAATTTCTTTTTGTTGTTGGTTCATTCTTTGCTGCTTCCTCCTTTTTCGTGTACATCTAAAGAGCCCCTCATTACAAAAACGCACTTCATTATGTATTTTTTAATTATAAACGATACATCTGAGAATAGCAATTTAAATATAGGAAGTATACAATATTTAGGCATAAAAATAAGGAATTGCGAATATACGCAATTCCTTACCATAAGGCTCCGCCCTGCCCCCTCGCCATTGCTAACGCAATGGCCCTCTCCCCCTACGGGGGCGACATCCCTCCGGGCAGAGCCCTGTCATCCCCGCAGACTAACTATGTAAAGTCAAGCACTTTTTTAAGATTCTTTGACTTTTTTTACTC